>NZ_JACJEU010000024.1:0-67694 GCF_014164215.1 Shewanella sp. SG44-2 | reverse complement strand
TTACTCACCCGTCCGCCGCTCGTCACCTCAGGAGCAAGCTCCCTTGTGTTACCGCTCGACTTGCATGTGTTAGGCCTGCCGCCAGCGTTCAATCTGAGCCATGATCAAACTCTTCAATTAAAGTTCTTTTGAAAACCCCACTCTTATAAATAAGAACAAAGCTTTCGGCTCAATGAATTCTGATTGCTTTATCAACCGAAGCTGACAAAGTCTTTGTACATATTACTATGAACATTCATCGTTGCATTGAGTTTAAATTTTTTGATTGCCAACATTCCGAAGAACAGAAGACAATTTCGAATAACTCAACACCTGTGAATGTCCACACAGATTACTTGATAAATTGTTAAAGAGCGGACTTGGTAACTAGCGTTAGACGCTGCGTTCCGTGTCAGTGGGGTGTATTATAGGGAAAACAATTTATAGCGCAAGGGCTTTCTACGGTTTTAATGGTTATTACGCCCCAACTGCACACTATTTGAACTTAAAGCCATGTTTATTGATGTTTCCGCTGACTTTATAGGCAAAATTTGCATGCTATAGCGAACATCAAATTTATATTAGTTACCTATATAAGGCTTATTATGCGGCTCACAGTAGTTTAAGCGGGTAATTTAGCATGTTGAGTCTAAAAAATTACTGAAACGACGTTAATTTCATGTTAACTCCGTACTCCGTAGCCGCATTTAGTAGCGCGAACGATTTAGCCTTATTGGATGACATATCTTTATTTGGCTAAGGGGATTTGTATCAGCAAAAAATAAGCTGATTAGTATAGAAAGGAAGAGAAAGACTAAAACGTGGTAAATGGTTACATTGAAAATCGCTGTTCATATATAAGTGGTGAAAGCTTAAATATGAACAGCTGAAATAATAGCTTTGAGTTCGCGATTCTATTATTTGGCGAGTAATTGACTTAGCAGACTCGGAACATCAGCGATACTGTCAACAACTGCACTCGCAAGTTCAATTCCGGCTTCGTCTACTACTTTACCTGAACGAACCAAAATGGCAGTGTTAATGCCAGCCGCTTTTGCTGCGCGTATATCATCAGCTTTATCGCCCACCATGACTGACTGGCTCATATCAATTTTCAAAAATTCTGCAGCATCGAGCATCATGCCGGGTTTGGGCTTTCTGCAATCGCAATCTTGCTTATATTCACCGAGGCCTTTTTGTGGATGATGCGGGCAATAGTAGATACCATCAAGTTCGACACCTTTATCGGCAAAGTTCCAATCCATCCATTCCGTTAAATGATGAAAATCATCCTCACTGTACATACCACGAGCAATGCCAGATTGATTGGTCACCACTATTAATAGGTAACCCATCTGCTTTAATGCGAGACACGCTTCAAATACACCGTCGATATATTCAAAGTCGTCCACGGTATGAACATAACCATTGTCTTTATTGATCACACCATCACGATCGAGAAATACTGCTTTATTCAACCTAACACTCCTTAAACTCTATACTGTGTCGATTATCCCATTGAGATGAATTTTGGGCCAGATAATCTGAATAATTTTGTTAATTTGTTCATTTACCGCGGTTTTATGAGCTTAATCTGCATAATTGTATAGGTTTCACTTTATAAAGCGGCGGCTAAGCGTTACCCTTGCCCGAAGAAATTAGTGATTATTATAGAATACATGAGCAATATACCTCCTATTATTCATAAAACGCGTACGCAACTTGTTGTTGAGGCGCTCAGAGAACGGATCCTTTCTGGTGATATACAAGGAGGAGAACCGCTTAGGCAGTCTGCTATTGCAGAACAGTTAAATGTAAGTCGAATTCCCGTTCGTGAAGCGTTAGTTCAATTAGAAGCAGAAGGTTTGATTAATTTCGAACCACACAAAGGCGCAACGGCAACATTGTTATCTGTTGAACAAGTCACTGAATTATTTGAACTGCGCGCTATGATCGAATCAGATTTGTTGGCTAAGGCCATCCCTAACCTATCTGACAAAGATCTTGTTGAAGCTGAAGCCGTACTGGTTCAACTTGAATTGGCATTTAAACTGAAAGAATCAGTAGCAAGTTGGAGTGAACTGAACACTCGATTCCATACCCGTTTATACCAAGCAGCTAATCGTCCTCATACAATGGAAGTGGTTAACGGTTTAAACACTAATTGCGATCGCTATATTCGTCTGCAGTTGTTATTTACTGGCGGGATACCTATAGCTGAAAGAGAACATCGAGTGTTACTCGAATTATGTAAAAATCGCGACATCGAAAAAGCCACAACTTTACTGCGTGAGCATATCTTGCATGCTTCGGCTTCGATCACGAAACTGGTAGAACAAAAGATTAAGTCATAATAACAATAATAAACCTTAGTCATGATCATTTAAGCATTTAACATCAGCTGGTTAATGTCAGACCATTGATGTTGTAAATAAATTTAATTAACTATTGAAACATATTGAGAGAACTTCTTATGCAGTATGCGCACATTACCGGTTGGGGTAAGTCAGTCCCACCCGCAACATTGACCAATGACGATTTAGCGACATTCATGGAAACGACAGATGAATGGATCAAAACACGTACTGGAATTAGTAAGCGTAACATTAGTCACGTTAATACTTCTGAAATGGCTTCGGTTGCCGCTAAGCATGCGCTCGCCGCAGCAGGGATTGATGGCAGTGAATTAGATTTAATTATTCTAGCCACCGCCAGCCCTGATACCTTGATCCCCAATATTGCATCAACGGTACAGGCAAATATTGGTGCTACCTGTGGTGCATTTGACATTAACGCTGCTTGCAGTGGCTTTTTGTATGGTGTTGGCTTGGCCAGCTCAATGATTAAGAGCGGCCAAAGTAAGAAGATTCTGATTATCGGCGCTGAACGTTTATCTTTTTATTTGGATTGGTCTCGACGTGAAACAGCAGTGTTATTTGGTGACGGAGCTGGTGCAGTTGTACTTGAGGCCAGTGACCACCCTGGTGGTGTATTAGGTTATGAATTAAATAATGATCCTGAAGGTCGCGATATTTTAAAGTCTAACTTTGGCACCCAGATGGATAGATTTGACAATGACTCATTGGATTTTTACATTCATATCAATGGTCAAGATGTGTTTAAACGTGCAATTCATGGCATGGGAAGTTTAAGTCATAAGGTATTAGACAACTGTGGTATCAGCATCGACGATGTCGACTTTGTTATTCCACATCAGGCAAACGAACGTATTATTGATACGCTAGTCAGCCGAATGAAAATTCCAAAAGAAAAAGCCTTCGTCAATATCGCTGATTATGGCAATACGTCTGCAGCGACTATCCCGATTGCGATTTGCGATGCGTTATCTCAAGGTAGAATTGAAGCCAATCAGACTATTCTGTCTTGCGCGTTTGGTGCTGGATTAACCTCAGCGGCCTTACTGCTAAAATGGGGCGAACGCACCACGCCAATTAACACCAGTGATGCTGCCTTACCTCCTTGCGATAAAACCGCACTTGAATTGATTAAACCTGCAGTTGATTATTTTTTCAATAAAGCTAAAAACGCAGAATAAGCTGTCTTCAGTGTTTAATAGAAAAGCCAGTCTCGATGACTGGCTTTTTTCTTTTCTAACGAGACACATTGATTAAGTCTTTAACCGACAACTTTTTAATATCACCCATCGCCGAAACTTGAGCCAGCAACAATTCAGCACAAGATAATGCATCAATAAGCGCATTGTGAGCAGAATAAACGGGTAAACGGTAACGTGTACGGCTTGCATTCAAGCGTAACGAACCTTCTTTTAATACAGGCTGTTGCATTAAGCAGCGTTTCTTTTCTATGGCTAGTGTATCAATAAATACCAACGGAATTGATTGTCCAAAACAGCGTATCAACTGCTGCCGAATAAACTGTATGTCCAACGGTGCATGGTGCGCCACTAAAATATAGCCCTTTGTTTTTGATAAAAACCAATCAATTGCCTCTGCTAACGTTAAGGCCATGTGCAATTGGTTATCTACAATACCGTGAACCGTCGCGCTCTGCCCCACACTGCCGCTAATAGAAATCATCATATGCTGTGCTTTATCAAGCGGAATGACCCCGTTGATAATCGGCACTAAACCGATACTGATGACTTGATCATGGATTGGATCTAAGCCAGTCATTTCAAGATCAATCGCCATCAAAGGTGCATCTAGAAATGGTTTTGTTAACGCAGGCGTTATTGCTTCTAAATACGTGTTGAGTAATGAAGGTAAAGTGGTCATTTTTTTACGCCATAACACCGCCTTTATCCACCAAAAACTGGCCACTAAAAGCTCCTCATGAACTTAAGTTTTATACCTGCTTGGGCATCATGTACTACTTTGAATGCATCACGAAGCTGATGGCGCATTAATGAAGAAAGGTGTTGTGGTTTTAGATAATTGTTCACAGGTAAGTTATTGGTGGCTTGATAGCCTTGATTAGCTAAACGCATGTGCGCAATGAACTCATGGGCATCCGCCAAATTAAGTGCATCTTTACGATTAATAATATTAGCGTCCATTAACGCTCTGATCCGCTTAGCAGTATTAACCTCTTTGATGCCAGCACTTAAGGCATACACTCTGGCAATGTCATTAATTAATGCACTTCCTTTGTGTTTTAAATCCATGCCTTTCACCTCACTACCATCACGCTCAAGGACAAACTTCCTAAAAAAGCCCAATGGTGGTGATTCAGTTAACGAGTTGCCCGCCATTCCGGCAAGGAAAATATCATTATTTTGTGTAGATGCTAAAACATCATCTTGCAGTTCACTGAATAAACTCAATGGCCCAAACACTGGGCGCATATCAAAAAATATACTGGCATGCATTAAGGCTTTTGGTTCTGGCGTATTCACCCATCTTGAAAAAAGCCCTTTCCACTTCACCAGTGATAAGCGCCATTTGGGGTTTTGCGCCATAATGTCACCAGGACAATAAATATAACCACATTCATCTAAGCCCTTACATACTGCTTTTGTTAATGCTTCAAAATAAGCGGCGGCAAATTCATCGGGGTCGTGGGCCAGCAATAAACCATTATCCTGGTCAGAACAAGCAACTTGATCTTGCCTACCTTGGGAACCAAAAGCCAGCCAACAAAACGCCATTGGTGCTTGACCTAAAATTTGTTGATTCAATTCAATTAGCCGACGCGTTAATGCATCGGTTACCGACGTTAATACTCTACCTATTTCTTCTGCTCTAGCATCTGCGCTAATCAAATTTTGCAATAGTAACGGAATTTGCTTACTCACTTGAATAAGCTTTTCGATACTACCTTGCCGCCCTATTTCGCCAATAAGCAGCAAGGGCTGTGAACTTTGCGAACGTAATATATCAGTACTGGTGATCATCCCTAATGCACGGCTACCATCAACCACAGGTAAGTGGTGAATATTATGCTCACTCATCGCCAACATTGCTTCGAACACTAGCGCGTTGGCGTGAGTTGTCACGGGATTGATGGTCATGGCTTGACTCACCAGCGTATTGACGTCTAAGCCTTCTGCGATAATTCGATTACGTAAATCTCGATCGGTCAAAATACCGGTTAATTTTTGATTATCGATAACGAGCACCGATGAAACCCGGTGTTCACGCATTAATTTAGCCGCATCCATAACACTGGCGTGAGCGTCGATGATAATAGGCTGAGATGACATGATGGAAGTAATACGGCTAGTCGTGGTCAAGTCTTTAGCACTAAATTTAGTTTCATTGCGTAGGCGTTTAGCAAAAGCACGGGCAAAAAACTGATCAAAGCTCCGATGTTCGGAACGTAATTTGGCAAAGACTGATTGTGGTAAATGATAAACCAAACCATCTTCTAAAATAGCCACTTTATTAACCACTTTTTCACCCGATAATAAGGTGGAAAAACCAAAACACTCACCTTCGCCAACTCGGTCAACCAACACACCTTCAGGGTCACGCACTTCGAATGCACCGCTACGAACAATGTACAATTTTGGATTGTCTTTATCGAACTCAACAAAGGCAGACGCTTTACTGTAATAACCGATGCTAATCTTTCTAGCACAATATTGAATACTCTCTTTAGGTAGCGTGTCGAAAGGCGAATGAGCCGCTAAAAACTGTTCTACTGGTTGTAACTCACTGGCATCCATTAATCATTTCCCTATTGTGCATGGGCGAACAATATCACTATAGCAAAGCGTTTCGCTTATCTGCTATAGGACTAAAGCCCAACAAAAAGAGCGCCTAAGCGCTCTTTTTAAACAGTGTTGATAACAGCAGGTTAATGATCGTGTGCTTCGCCTGACCCTTTAGGGAAACGAATTGACTCAACCATTGCGACTATTTCGTCAGGGATTTTAGCGGTGACTTTACTGACAGCAAAAGCGACACCAAAGTTAACCATCATTCCCACCATACCAATACCTTCTGGTGAGATACCCAGTAACCAATTTTCAGATGAATTGGCTGCCGGATTGATAAACTTGAAGTAGGCAATATAACTAGCCGTAAATAATAGCCCGATCACCATGCCTGAAATAGCACCTTCTTTATTCATGGTTCTAGAGAAAATACCCATGATAATAGCTGGGAATAACGAGGCTGCAGCGAGACCAAATGCAATGGCCACCACCGCGGCTACGAATCCAGGAGGATTAATACCAAAATAACCCGCCATAACAACCCCGAAACCAGCGGCTATTCGTGCATACATTAACTCTTTCTTATCCGAAATATCCGGCATTAGATTTTTCTTGAGTAAATCGTGCGACACAGATGTTGAAATTACCAGTAATAAACCCGCAGAGGTAGACAAGGCTGCGGCTAAACCACCCGCGGCAACTAGTGCAATAACCCATGCTGGAAGATTAGCAATTTCAGGCGTGGCAAGAACCATAATATCTCGGTCAATGTTCATCTCATTTTTTTCACCATTGGTGTAAAAAATCTTGCCATCGTTGTTCTTATCGTCCCATGTAATTAAACCCGTTTTTTCCCAGTTTTTAATCCACGTTGGCGCTGTTTCATAAGGCACGCCAGTTGATTCTGGTCCATTGATGGTTTCAATCATATTAACGCGAGAGAAAGCAGACAATGCAGGAATAGTGGTGTACATAATAGCGATAAAGACTAATGCCCAGCCCGCTGAAATACGTGCATCTTTTACTTTAGGTACAGTAAAGAAACGTACAATCACATGCGGTAAACCCGCTGTACCAAACATTAATGCACCAGTAATGAAGAACACATCAATCATCGATTTTGAGCCTTCGGTATATTGGGAGAACCCGAGTTCTGCCGATAATCCATCGAGCTTATCGAGTAAGTACACCCCCGTACCATTACCTGCGGCATCAATCATCTCAGCGCCAAAACCAATTTGCGGCAATATATGACCCGTCATCATTACAGAGATGAAGATAGCAGGAACCATAAAGGCAAAAATAAGTACGCAGTATTGTGCTACCTGTGTGTAAGTAATCCCTTTCATGCCACCTAATACAGCATAAAAGAACACCACTGCCATACCAATATACACCCCTGTTTCTACGTCAACTTCTAAGAAACGAGAGAACACGACGCCAACACCACGCATTTGCCCTGCAATGTAAGTAAAACAAATAAAGATGGCACAAATAACTGCGACAGTTCGTGCAGTCTGAGAGTAGTAACGATCACCAATAAAGTCTGGAACCGTAAACTTACCAAATTTACGTAAATAAGGTGCCATACATAAGGCTAATAGCACATAACCGCCAGTCCAACCCATAAGGTAAACTGAGCCATCATAACCGGTAAAAGACACAATACCGGCTAATGAAATAAACGATGCTGCTGACATCCAGTCCGCTGCAGTTGCCATACCATTTAGAACAGGGTGAACGCCACCACCTGCTACATAAAACTCTTTAGTTGAACCCGCTCGAGACCAAATGGCGATCCCGATGTACAGCGCAAAAGTCGCGCCGACAATTAAATATGTTAGTGTTTGAACATCCATTTTTAGTGCTCCTTAGTCTTCCTGAACATTGTATTTTTTGTCTAATGTATTAGCTTTCGCTACATAAACAAAAATCAGCGCCACGAATACATACATTGCACCCTGCTGCGCAAACCAGAAACCCAGTTTGAATCCCATAAAGGTAATTTCGTTTAACACATCAACTAGTAAAATACCGCAGCCAAATGACACTGCAGCCCAAATTGCAAGCAAGCTAAGTACTAATCGTAAATTCTCACGCCAGTAACCCGCTGCCTTATCGTTATTTTCAAAACTCATTGCGACTCCCCTAAGTTATTTTTTGTAAAGCCATTGTTAATTTAGCAACTCAGGGGGCCACCACAATCAAGACCTTAGTCGTACTTGATTAACAAACGTTAACGTGAAACTTAAAAAAGGATATAAATCAGTTATATAAAAAATATTGAAATGAAAGAGACTTCTTGTTTGTCAATTTAATTAGACCAAGGTCGAACAAGATTTCAGCATTAAAAGATTGAGATCTGCATCACAAAAGATAAAAAGGGACATTTGCGTGTAAAAAAACCTTAGTTTGCGTTGAAATCTGTTCTATTTCCTGAGATAAGTACTTAGATAGGAATAAATCTTTTTAGAATACAAATAATAAGGATATTTTTTTTGACCTTGCCACGCATTAATCAACAACATCTTTTATTCTCGATCATCTTGGGAGTCGTTGGATTGCTCATCAATTGTTACCCAATACAATTTTTTGCCAATGTGCAATTTGTATTAGGTAACACGGTGACTGTCATTGCTGCGGTTTTATTGGGACCTTGGTATGCATTTCTAACCGCTATGATGGCATCAACTGGATTAATGTTGATATGGGATAGCCCACATGTGTATTTGTTTTTTGGGCTTGAAGCATTATTTTTAGGTTATGCCAGACGCCGTGATATCTATGCTTTATATGCTGATGCAGCATATTGGTTATTTATTGGTGCACCAATGGTATATTTATATGTGGTGCTATTGATGGACATTCCCCCCTCTCACTTAGGCTTTATTATTTCAAAGCAAGGCATCAACGGACTGATTTATACCAGTATTGCATCACTACTGATTTTAGCGATACCAAAGTTATGGTTTTTAAAAGGCAAAGTTAAAGACCGCCATCGTAGACAATTAAGTTCACAACTGACCTATTTCTTCACCTTAATGGTGACCTTAACGTTATTGTTTTCGGCGTTAATCTTTAATTTTTATTTTTTAGAACGTCAACAAGTCATGTTAAAACAAAACATGACGGAAGCAGTTGCTCACCTATCGACCTCAGCACAGAATTACATTGAAAACCATAAAACCGTCATTCAAAATACTGCAAGCCAATTAGACTTAGTTGCAGATACGCCTGAAAAATGGCAAGACATTTTATCGAGTTCACATCAAAACTATTCTGGTTTTATCAGCATGTTGATTGCTAATCCGACAGCCAATATTGTCGCTGCTAGTCCAGTATCAAGACTCATGACAAAGCAAATATCTGAACAAAGCGTCAACATTAAAGACAGAGATTATTTTATTGAGTCATTCTATAATCAGCGCCTATTCGTATCATCTGTCTTTCTCGGTCGCGGATTTGGAAATGACGCAATTATTGCTATGAGTGCGCCCTTTTATCTCGATGAGCAACACACACAAGTTGCAGGAATCGTAGAAGGGTCACTTGATCTGACCCACTTTGCACATATTGACCAAGTTAATGAATACACCGACGATGAATCTATAGTGATGGTTGATGAACAAAATCAAATAATTTACGCATCAACAAAACTCAACTTGAAACCACTTTCACAATTTAATTTTGCAATAAATAAAGGTGTATATCGAGCCAATCTTGAATTAATCAATATTCATAATACGACCTCAATTGTGCCTGAATACATGTATGCTCACCGGGAACTCGATAATGGTTGGACCGTGTATATTTTAAAAGAATTTTCGCCGTTACTAAAACTCGCTGAAGAACAAATGTTCAGTAGCTTTATCATGCTGTTGATTGCATTGTTGTGTACCTTCTATATTTCAAAGAAGCTCAGCGCGTTGCTAACGGTGCCATTAGAAGCTGTCGCCAATCAATTCAGTCAGTCATATTCAGATCCAGCAAAAACATCGGCAATTGACGATAGCTCACCAAGAGAGGTATTCAGTCTGTACCAACGGTTAGCAGCCAGTAAACAACAACTCATCGCGCATCAAGTCGAATTAGAAGAAACAGTTGCTCATCGTACGGCGGAATTAGAAAAGGCCAACAAAAAACTCACAGAACTGGTTGATAGAGATCCGTTAACCGGCTTATATAATCGCCGTTATGCTGAACGTAAATTTGGTGAGTTAGTGGATTTTTGTTTGCGAAGCGATCAGGCCATTACTGTTGTATTGCTTGATTTAGACTTCTTCAAAAAAGTGAATGACAACTATGGCCATTTAGCTGGTGATGAGTGCTTACGGAACGTGTCACAATTATTACAGAAATACTTTAAACGAGACATTGATATTGTGGCCCGCTACGGCGGAGAAGAATTTTTGCTTATTCTGCCTTTGTCCAATACCTTACATATTGAACATCATCTCAATGGTTTTAGAGAGGCACTGTCGCAATTAGACATCATATCACCTGAAGATAAACAGTCATTTAACGTGACGGTCAGTATTGGTGCTATTACGGCAAGTGCTGATTATGAAGTAGAACTGGATAAATGGATTAAAGTCGCTGATGATAACCTCTATCAGGCAAAGCAACAGGGACGTAATCGAACAATCATTAACATCATTAATGACTAATATTTAGCGGTTTATTGCCTAATGGTGACTCAGGTTGATACCCTTGAGTAAACTCATCAATTCGAGTCATCATGTAAGGATAAAATGGATTCCATTTCTGACGTAACATGTCATCAGCAGTCACACTGAAAATGCCTCGTTCACCTTGATAAATTGCTCTGCCTATTTGAATTTTATCCGGGTCATTACTTGGTAGAGGTCCATAAAGGCTATCTTCAATCGGAAAGTTTAGCGCTACATGAGATAAAGAATACACATCATTCGGCCAAGTCAAACTTAGCGCTATCACATCGTCGGTCTTCGATTTATCAGCAAGCTCCCTAACCTGAACATGATTATCTTGTTGCGGATCATTTTCAACCAAACTTAAGCGATAAGGTAATTGCTTTGGTAACCAAAAAGGGGCAAAAGTCGCCAATGGATCTTGGAAAAGTAATTGGTTGTTACTCTTCGTCCTATTGACATCAAATAGCACTAATTGATGGCCTTTATTTATTGGCAATTTTTGATATAGCAAATCAACCACAGCTAACGAAGAAACAGTATCATCGACAACTGACTGAAACGTTAGCATTGCAGGAATGGCATTAAATTGCTGCGCCGACAATGATGCTAATAAGGTCTGATTACGCTGTGTTAACTGATACACAACATCGCCAGCATTAACAGCAAACGATCGATATTTAAATGGATCATATTCTGTTTGAATGCTGTTCCAATACAGTTTATCTTGCCCGAGCAACTTACCCAGCTTAGCTTGCCAATAAGCGCCTGCCGCAATGGGAGCTAGACCAATGGCTGGTGATAACATAATCATGCCGGCAAAGCTTGTAGGCTTGTTTAAGCTGATATTTTCAAGTTCATGGTTTAACGCTAAAGCAGCTCCTGTCGAAAAACCGACCACATAAATGGGTTTACCGGGTAATTGGGCAGACAAGCGGGCAACAGCAAGTGATACAGCCCCAGCAAGATCAGGCCAAGTAATATCGGTTAATCCAGAAGGAATGGTACCGTGCCCGGGCAAGCGCAAACCTAAAACATAAGCCTGGTGCTGATAATGCTGTGCAAAATGCGACATCACATAAGGTGAGTCGGACATACCGTGCAGCAATAAAAGGCCAAACTCAGCCTGGGGATTTTTCCATTCGAAAGAACGGTTCCAATTTTGTTGCCATAATCCAGGATCAGATAAACTATTACGCTCATAACGATTAACCGGGGATGCTATTTCAGGTTGATATTGACGGTAAACTTGCTGCTCTACCTCAGTAAAAAGCTTATCTTCTAACTGTAAATATTGGCTAAAATCAGTTAAACCGGACTGTTGATGGTACTCTGAGGTAAGGTGCGTCGTGTGCCATAATGATAAGTTAGGCCGCGCATTCAGCAACCAAACGGCTGTAATGATTAACGCTAAACCAATACCTAGAGCACCATAAAATGCGGCAAATAAAAAATGTTTCGTCGATCCAATCACAATTGCGCGCATAATAACCTTAAAAATAGATACCAATTCGAACAAAAATATAGAGTAACGCTTACAACCGAACCGCCAAACTCTTATCATTCATAACGATACTGGAAGTAATATGTCATCAGATTTATTTAGCCATATATGGGGACCGATGAATCCCGATATCATTTTTTATTTACCTACGCCTCCAGAGCTACCCGCACACTGGCAAGCTTCTCATCCCGATGCCATTACACAACTGGTCGCATTGAATGGCAATCACTGGCGTAAAATCTTCACCATTATGGCGAAGATTTGCTGTTTAGAACACGATATCAATGCTAACAAAGGAATTGATTGGAAACAGATCCGTGACCAATTATTTAATGAGTCTCATGATCAACAAATCGATAAACACATCAATACTCCATCACGCTTGCATTGCCAATTACGTATTGTTAATTCAAAGGTTGAACACCACGGCGAGATAGTATTTCCTTCTGAATCTTGGCATATTTTATGTGGCAAAGAAGCCCAACAACGTATGGGAATAACCGATCCTCGGCACTATGTCTCACTAGATGAAAAGCAAAAAATACAGCACCAGCACACGGTATTACTGACGCCATATTTAGATTACCGACAATATGCTAATGTGCTAATAGAACTCACCCGACAACACATCGCCTTAAGTAAAGTGTAAGATATTAATCGTAAATCGTCGGGATCGGCTTACGTTTATGCTGGGTGCGTTTATAGATGCTCACCAGTTTATCTTCCACAGACTTGGCAACATCTTTGCCCTCTAGAAAGTCATCAATTTGATCATAGGTCAGCCCTAAAGCAACTTCATCTTCAAGTTGAGGTTTATTATCTTCTAAGTCCGCCGTAGGTGCCTTTTTAACCAATATTTCTGGCGCGCCTAAATGGGCAGCTAATAGACGTACTTGACGTTTATTTAAGCCAAATAATGGTGCTAAATCGCAAGCCCCATCGCCCCATTTGGTATAGAAACCGGTAATATTTTCCGCACTATGGTCGGTGCCCACAACAAGGCCGCCCATAGCACCAGCAATGTCATATTGGACTATCATGCGCATTCTGGCTTTAACATTACCCTTGAGAAAGTCTGTCTTTCCAGCATCTGTTGATGATAATCCCGCGGCGGTAAGCCCCTTTAGCGTTGCATTATGGATACCAACAACACCATCATGAACATTCACGGTCACTTGTTTTGAAGGCTGAATAAACTGACAGGCTAGCTGAGCTTCGGCTTCATCTTGCTGGACATGGTAAGGTAAGCGCACTGCAATAAACTGATACTCATCACTGGCTTTTTCTTGATTAAGACTATTCACTGCCAGTTGGCATAAACGTCCAGCAAGTGATGAATCAACACCACCACTGATCCCCAAGACTAAAGTTTTGCTGTGAGCCTCTGATAATGTTGCCTTAATAAAAGCAATTCTGCGTTGGATTTCAAACTCAGGCTCAATGGCCTTAAGTACATGCATCTCTCTTAAGATTTGTCCTTTCACGTGACGCTCCTGATTGCTTATTAATATTCTGGCTTTCGATGCCTATTCTATAAAAATCTACACAAAAAAAAACGATAATGATGCTTCATTATCGTTTTATTTTATCGACGATAAATTATCGTTCCCAATATGACTCTTCTAAACTGTCTTCCCGCTCAGGTAAACCACGAGACAGACGCGGGCTGTGCTGAGCTAGCACTTCATATGCAACGCGATTGGCATATTTACACACTTGTGAAAATGACGAATAACATAAACCATCTCGTTTATGTTTACTCGAACCAGGCACATTGGTTTTATGGAACGTATTGGCTGATAAATCATGAAGCAGCGCAGACAATGCTCCATCACCAGCACCATTGGTATTACGAATTAATTCTGGTCCACCCATATAAGGCGCAATGTGAGCGTACACTTTTATTGGGGTATCGCAATCCACTTGTAATTTCGGGCGAGAGAACTCATAACGGTTAAACTCAGGAATAGCGCCCGGTAATAAAGTATGACTGGTTTCACGCTTTTCAGCATCTTCAGTATAACCCGCAGTATAAAGCCCAATCGCGCCTGCCGTAGTTAACACCATGTCACACCAATCGAGCGCCATTTCACTGGCAAGCAACGGGTCTTTAAAACCCGTTAACGCTTCACCTTCATCTTCATTCATGGCCAAAATAGTGACATGCTCACTAATAAAATTTTGCCACCATTGTGGATCTTCTTGAATTAAAAAGCGTGTCCCTAATGTCAACACCACTGGCACATCGGCTTCTTTAGCGTAATTAATGGCCGTCATTGCGGCATCTGTAATACCATCACCTTCGCTTGCTCGCATCAGATATGCCGTTAACACTAACGCCGAACTGCCTTGTACCACCTCTTTATCGATATACTCAGGAGTTAGCTTATCCATCGCACCTTTACTGATAGCAAACGTGCGCTCACCACAGTCAGAAATTAATGTAAAACAACGACCAATAGGACCATCGACAGGCTGTAAAAAGTTAAGATCAACCTTTGAGGAAGTGTTACATAAATAGCGATAAGCATAGCTACCCACCATAATATGTTGGCTCATAACCCCAAAAAGTACTGAGCGATCATCGGCTAAAATCGAATAATTATGGACGGTGTTACCAATGGTGCCACCGGCAAATTCATCGCTGATCATCTCATTGGATTTAAGTTCATGGTACAAATTATGGGCTTGCTCATCATTAATGAGAGTTGAGTTGCCTTTAGGTAAGCCATATCGCTCAAGTAACTCGTCTTCTACTTTAGCCTCGATATCAACCAAGGTTTGATCTATACCGCAAATGTAAGTAGAAAAAGGTTGAGGCTGCTGCGTAAGTTGAGCCAATAACGGATCACGACTGTTTACAGGGAAATAGTGTTTGGACTTACGTTGACCAGGAAACTTCATATTGGGCTCTCATAGCTTGGCATCCGTGCAAGTGTGAAATTAATTACCACTGACACTCATTCAATTTTGCATGAGTCGTCATCCGCGAAAATGGCGGCAGATTTTATCATAGGTAAGCGTCAATCCTATATCACTTTTATCACATTCACGGCCTAAATATGCTTCGTTGTGGCATTCAGTCTTATTTCATTCATTTTTTGTCTTACGACGATATATAGACTTGGGCTCAATCGGCTCGAGAATGTTTATCTGTTCAATCAAATATTAGCTTCAATATCGCTGTATTCCATCGCGTTAGTTTGGGCTTATAGATTGGGTCAAACGGTTAAAATAGACTGATTCCTAGCCATATGAAATATTCAATTGAAAGACGAGTAAGGCGCATGAATACATCAATAGTGAGTTGAGGCAAGGATAGTATTAGGATTTGGTAATCGTGTTTACAACCTTGAGCGGAAGTTAAATAAATATTGAGTCAATACGAGGGGTTCACTATCAATGAATAGTATTCCCACTAATACAACGCAACGGTTAGCTTATTCCTTAGGCATAAAAAAAGCCTGCAAAGCAGGCTTTTAATGGAGTAGCTAATCAGCGATTATTTTAATACGCTGGCTAGTTGCTCACTCACTTTAGTTACTGACTGAGTACCGTCAAACTTATTGTACTGAGTACGACCTTCAGCAGCGACTTTGCCATAATAATCAACTAATGGCTTAGTTTGCTCGTGATAAATACCTAAACGCTTACGTACGGTACTTTCTTCGTCATCTGGACGGATAGATAAATCTTCGCCAGTGACATCGTCTTTACCTTCCACTTTAGGTGGATTGAACACCACGTGGTAAACACGACCAGAACCAGAATGAACACGACGCCCGCTCATACGCTTAACGATTTCTTCATCCGGCACATCGATTTCGATAACATGATCAATCTCAATACCATTTTCAGCCATAGCATCAGCTTGAGGAATTGTGCGAGGGAAACCGTCAAGTAAAAAACCTTTAACGCAATCTTCTTGAGCAATACGCTCTTTCACTAACCCAATGATAAGATCGTCCGAAACTAATTGACCTGCATCCATTACTTTCTTAGCTTCTAAACCTAATGGCGTACCAGCTTTAACCGCTGCACGTAACATATCACCAGTTGAGATCTGTGGGATACCATACTGTTCCATAATGAACTGAGCTTGGGTACCTTTACCGGCACCTGGGGCACCCAATAAAATAATGCGCATCTCAAAAGTCCTCTTTTAAGTTTGTGTTCTTTTTAGGGCGGCGATTTTCGCACATCTGCCACACTTTTAATAGCGCTTTTGTTATGACATTAGACCAAGATCTAATAAGGCTTGTAACAAAAAGGCTTCAATTTGTTTAATACAACAAGGTATACAATTTACGGCGATATTGATTGGCTAACGCATTGCCCTGACCTATCGCGGTTAAGATTTCCATGAAGACTTGTTTGATTTTCCCATCAGCAGCGTTCATATCTTTTTGTAAAATAACAAACAATAATTCAAGGGCTTCTTCATTACGTTGAGCTGCATTTAATGCTTTGGCCAAGATGATAACAGCGTCTACATTATCTGGCTGCTCTGCGAGATTTTGTTGCAGTTGACGAATTTCTGGAGTATCAGCCGCATCTTCCGCTAACGCTAATTTAGCCACTAAATTATGATAGTAACTGTCTTGATCCGCTAAACCTATACGGGCAAGTAACCCTTTTGCTTCCGCCAGTAAACCTTGCTGTAATGCTACATCTGTCATCACCAGTGCGACTTCAGGTGCTTGTTGTGCATCGATATAAATTGTTTTTAACTGTTCAGCAATGCGAGTTAAGTCTTCTGACGATAACTTGCCTTGGGCTAATAATTGTTTAACGTCATCAAACTCTTGTATCCACATCGGTGGTAAATGTTTGTCGAGCAAATCACTAATCTGTTCCTGGCTTTGCGCCCCAGCAAAACCATCAATGGGTCTGCCTTTATCTAAAATTAATGTGGTCGGTACATTCTGAATTTGGAAGTAGTTAGCAATTTCTAACTCGGTTTCACAATCCACTTTAGCGAGAATAAATCGCCCACCTTGGCTATTGGCAAGATGTTCCAGCGTCTGCAACATTTGTACACTTTCGGGCTGCTGTTGCGCCCAAAATGCTAATACCACCATTTTTTGCATTGAGGTATCAACAACTTGTTGAATATTGTCTTTAGTAAGATTAATGAGGTAGTCCATATTGCCTCCGCAGAATGACAAAAACAAAAGCGGACTTATTGTCCGCTTTTACTGCTTAAATCGAGTTTACTTTACACTCGCCAATAACATCTGATTGGTCAGTTTAATAAACGCTGAAGGGTCTGCCAAACTGCCTTTCTCGGATAGCAAGGCCTGTTGTAATAACAAGTTAGCCCAATCAGCAAACAATTGCTCGTCAGTTTCGTTATTCAAATGCTCAACCAAAGGATGCGTTGGGTTAATCTCAAATGTTGGCTTAGATTCTGGCACAGGCTGACCAGCTGCTTGCATCAGTTTAATCATCTGCGTCGACATTTCACCTTCACCCGCGACCACACACGCTGGCGTGTCAGTTAGACGTGAAGTAACACGAACCTCTGAAACGCTGTCTGCTAACGCAGCTTTAACACGCTCAATTAAACCTTTAGACTCTTCGGCAACTTTGTCATGAGCTTCTTTATCAGCTGCATCTTCAAGTTCACCTAACTCTAAATCACCACGTGTCACTGAATGTAGCTTCTTGTCTTTGAACTCAGTTAAGTGATTAACCAACCACTCGTCGATACGCTCAGACAATAACAATACTTCGATGCCTTTTTTACGCAGCAACTCAAGATGAGGACTATTTGCGGCAGCTTCATGACTGTCAGCAACGATATAATAAATCTTGTCTTGACCCGCTTTCATGCGCTCAATATAGGCCTCTAATGACACTGTTGTTGCAGCAGAGTTGTCATGAGTAGAAGCAAAACGCAATAAGCCTGCAATGCGTTCTTTGTTAGCAAAGTCTTCTGCAGGGCCTTCTTTTAATACTTGACCAAATTCAGCCCAGAAAGATTGATACTGTTCTGGCTCGTCTTTAGCCAGCTTTTCCAGCATACCTAATACACGCTTGGTGATGCCCACGCGCATTGCTGTTGTTACCTGGTTATCTTGTAAGATTTCGCGAGATACGTTTAATGGCAAATCATTTGAATCGATTAATCCACGTACAAAGCGCAAGTATGTTGGTAAAAACTGTTCCGCTTCATCCATAATAAATACACGTTGAACAAACAGTTTCAAGCCATGCTTATGGTCGCGGTTCCACATATCCCAAGGTGCTTTGGCTGGGATGTACAGTAAACTGGTGTATTCTTGTTTACCTTCAACACGATTGTGAGACCATTTTAAAGCGTCGCTGTAATCGTGAGAAATATGCTTGTAAAACTCTTGGTATTCTTCTTCAGTGATGTCTGACTTATTACGAGTCCAAAGCGCTGTCGCTTTGTTCATCACTTTCCACTCACCTTCCGTTGCCGCGACTTTCTCGCCATCAGGGCCGTCTGACTCAGGTGTACCTTCATTCCACATTTGTACTGGAACAGAGATATGATCAGAATACTTAGTGATAATTGAGCGTAAACGGTAATCGTCAGCAAATTCAGTTTCTTCGTCACGTAAATGCAGCACAATTTCAGTACCACGTTCATTTTTAGTGATACTTTCTACATTGAATGAACCTTCGCCTTCAGATTCCCACAATACACCTTCGTTAGCAGCATGGCCGGCAGCACGAGTGCGTACAGTGACTTTTTTCGCTACGATGAAAGCCGAATAGAAGCCCACACCAAACTGACCAATGAGTTGTGAATCTTTTGACGCTTCGCCAGAAAGATTACTAAAAAATTCTTTGGTGCCAGACTTGGCGATAGTCCCTAAATGTTCGATAACGCTATCGCGGGTCATGCCAATACCATTATCTGAAATGGTTACTGTGCCCTTTTCTTTATTCGCACTAACACGAACGCGTAAATCACCGTTACCTTCATATAAGGTATCGTCAGTTAATGCTAAATAGCGAAGCTTATCTGCTGCATCGGCCGCATTTGAGACTAGCTCACGTAAGAAAATCTCTTTATTCGAATACAGAGAGTGGATCATCAATTGCAGAAGTTGTTTTACTTCGGTTTGAAAGCCATGAGTTTCTTGTTGTGACATGAGTATTTCCCTTGGTGTTACGTTTAAACAATCACGAGTCGAAAAATCCACTCGCCTAAAATTCTGTGTTAATCAAGAGATGGGGGACGTTACAATATTTTCAAGGGGCAACACTGTCTTGTTGAATAATAAATCATCAGATAAGACCAAATCGGCTCAATATGACACATTTTTACAGCCTGTTTTCCGCCATGACTCATCCTGGGTGGAATAAAAAATGCCAACAAATCTAATTTTTAGACTTGCTGGCATCTAGGTTTTTAATCAGGTGTAGGGCTATTACAGCGGAATACGACCATTAAAAGATAATGCTAAAGTGGTGCTATCAACGTACTCAAGCTCTCCACCCACGGGGACGCCATGAGCAATACGACTAATCACCACATTATGTCTTCTGGCCATATCAGCAATAAAATGTGCAGTGGCGTCACCCTCAACGGTCGGATTGGTAGCAAGAATAAGCTCGCTCACCTCATCCGACGTTAAATGACGCTCAAGTAGCGCTAGCCCCAACTCTTCAGGACCAACACCGTCTAACGGCGATAAGTGTCCTAACAGCACAAAATAACGGCCATTAAAATGGCCACCAGCTTCAATAGCAAGCACATCAGCAGGCGTTTCAACCACGCAAATAATCCCAGTATTAATGCGACGATGGCTACTGCATATAGGGCATAAATCTTGTTCGGTAAACGTACGACAACTTTGACAATGTCCAACTTCAGACATGGCTTTTTGCAACGAATCTGCGAGCTTAAGGCCCACTTTACGTTCACGCTCAAGTAATTGAAATGCCATACGCTGTGCAGACTTAGGGCCGACGCCAGGCAACGCACGTAAAGATTGAATTAATTCATCGACCAAAGGACTAAATTTCATAAATTGCCAATACCTTAATAACTAAACTCATTGTAATGTCATGGTGAAACCGTCTTGTGATCGGCTAAGCCAATACGCGGAAACGCCAAAGCAATGCGATTATTGTCTGTGCAGCGTTTGAATGCAAAGATTAATACCTCTGTTGCAATAAATGAAGCCAACAATCGACGAATTAACAGTGTTCTTATTGAAAACGTTAACTCTATATGACCAGAGCCATCGTAGGTAGGTGAATTGCTCAACAATTACTTTTAGTAAAAAATTACCGTGATTACGGGAGCAGATTAATAATGAAACAACCTGTATCTACATCTATTTAAAAACCAAAAAACCAACTTAAAGACAACTCTATTGACTCATCTTTATGGCTTTAGACACAACCAGAAAATAAGGAATTAATTAACTTTGAGAGCCATCACTTTTCTTGTTCAATCCATCTGATATTCTACTGATCAGTACTTAATAGTGTCTGTGGGGGACACAAGGAAGACATTTACGATAATATTAAAAACACTTCCAATAGATGAGTTTCCATATAAAAGTGTCACCAATGCAAGGACTCAAAATGCAAGATGTTTTACCACTATTAGGTAGTGGATTGGTTATTTGCGGAGCGCTATTACTTGCAATGGCTATCACACCGGTATGGACAATATTTCGCCGACTTCCAACCGGCGAATTGCGCCACAGTTGGGGTTTTCTAATTCTGCTGATCCTGTTTTTTATCATAGGTTATGTCATTTATGCAAAATTTAGCTTGGTGACATTTTCTCAACCACTTGATCTAGTGGTGCCGGTGATATTTTTTTGCGGAGCTATTTTTGTATTTGTTGTTTGTAGCCTGTCCCTCAAAACCACCAGTGACATTATGCAGATGCATGCCCTTAAACAAGAAAACATCACCGACTCATTAACAGGTATATTTAACCGCCGATACTTAGATCGTCGCCTGAAAGAAGAAACGCAAAGGGCGCAAAGTTATTCTAAACCACTATCCATCTTCCTTATCGATATCGACCATTTCAAAAACATTAATGATAAGTATGGTCATCAGATTGGTGACTTAGTTTTGAAAAATATCGCCCAGAACATTAAAATGTCGTTAAGAGAATCAGATATAGTGGCTCGTTATGGTGGTGAAGAGTTTATTGTCATCCTCCCGCTAACCCAAGTATCTACATCTTATACACTTGCTGAACGACTCAGGACTATTATCGAAAACATTCAGCTGGCACTGCCTAGTGAGTCTGAAATAGATATACTTTCCATTGGTGTCACAGTGAGTGTAGGTGTGGCTGGAATGACATCTGAATGTAAAGACTACCAGTGCCTGATTAAAAATGCAGACAGGGCACTCTATCAATCAAAACAAAATGGCCGCAACCAAGTAAGAGTGGCTTAAACAGGGCGCAAATGACTCAACAAAAGGCTGTTTGAGAAGATTTTCTTATCACGTGCTTAGGTTACTTACCTGAACGATAATTAAACACCTTATCCAACAGTAAATTAAACACCTCTGCAATTTTAAACGCCACTTCTAGTGTTGGCGAGTATTTATTTGACTCTATTGTTATTACCGTTTATTTCAGAACAGAAAAATAATGCAAAATAAAAAATGAAAAGCCCAATCTTATTCAGATTGGGCTTTTCATTTTAATAAAGGAATTAATTAGCCTTTATTATTAATTTTTTCTTGTGCTTTACGTTGAGCTTCTTTTTGTTGGCGACGAGCATCAATCACTTGCTTTACATCGCTACCAATATGCGCTTCACCGCGTTGCTTAGCTAATTGTACTTGACGCTCACGCTCAATAAAGCGCTGACGTTGTTCTTGCGGCACTTTATCAATGCAATGAGGACAGCTGACACCTTGAACATAGGCTTCAGTTTGTTTTTCTGCTTCAGTAATTGGCATACGACAAGCATTACACTGATCGTATTGGCCTTTTTCTAAGCTGTGATTTACTGCTACGCGGTTATCAAACACAAAGCATTCACCTTCCCATAAGCTTTGTTCTTGTTCTACTTCTTCAAGATATTTTAATATGCCGCCTTCAAGATGATATACCTCATCAAAGCCCTGCTCTTTCAAATATGCGGTGGATTTTTCACAACGAATACCACCGGTACAAAACATCGCCACTTTTTTGTGCTTAGCTGGATCTAAATTTTGCTTCACATATTCCGGAAACTCGCGGAAAGTCTCAGTTACTGGATTGACAGCATTTTTAAACGTACCAATCTTCACTTCGTAATCATTACGGGTATCAACTAACACCACATCTGGATCTGAAATCAGCGCATTCCAGTCTTTGGGTTTCACATAGGTCCCGACGACTTTACGAGGATCGATGCCTTCAATACCCATAGTCACAATTTCTTTTTTCAGCTTCACTTTGGTGCGATAAAACGGCATTTCAGCGTCAAAAGAAAACTTAGTCACAATATTATCTAAGCCAGGTTGAGTACCCAACCAAGCCAATAAAATATCAATCGCAGAAGCTGTTCCTGCAACAGTGCCATTAATGCCTTCTTGAGCAAGCAACAAAGTGCCTTTGATTTCGTTTTGTTCCATGATATCAAGCAATGGCTGACGTACATCTTCAAAATGAGGTAACGCTACGAATTTATATAACGCGCACACAGCGACTTGGGATTGAGATGAAGCTTGCATGGCTTTTTGAATAGATTCTTGTTTAGACGCTGGTTTAGGTTGTTGCATAAAAATGAGGTCTCCGCTGGCTGGAACTTAATTTCCAGTGCATATTACTGCGTATATAAATAAGGTCTGCACACGGTGCACAGACTCAAAAAAACGGCCGAAAGTATACCTAAATCACAGTCAAAAAAATACTAAAACTAACAGATGTATTTTTTTACAATGTTGTTAACGGTTAATTTTGGGTTTTCAGTCAAGAAACGTTACTCTATTAGTAAGACATCATTTTATAGACACCCAATGAACTCTGCGATTTTATACACCTTTCGTCGTTGTCCTTATGCTATGCGTGCACGTATTAGCCTTCATTTAAGCCAGCTGAATCCGTTAGTACGTGAAATTGAGCTTAAAAATAAACCCGCAGAATTGATCGCCATTTCGGCCAAAGGCACTGTGCCGGTTTTGGTGACAGCAAACAACAAAGTGATAAGTGAAAGTCTTGATATTATGCGTTTTGCATTAACTGAATATCCCGCGCCAGAAAATCATTACTTAACCACAGAAGAGTATCAAGCCCTGCAATACTGGTTGGATCAATCCACGACTGAATCGCTCATTAATGCCAATGATAATGAATTTAAACCGTGGTTAGATAAATATAAGTATGCCGACAGGTTCCCTGAATACAGTCAACTCTGGTATCGACAACAGGCAGAGCGGTTTATTCAAACATTAGAGGACCTGTTGCAGCAACATAACTATTTGTGCACCGACAGCCCTACACTCGCTGATTTTGCTATTTTTCCGTTTATTCGGCAATTTGCTAATGTTGAACCAGTGTGGTTTAACACCATGCCATACCCTAACGTTATCGTTTGGTTGACCACGTTAGTCAACAGCTCACTATTTAACGTGACCATGTATAAATATCCTTTATGGTTACCACAAAAAAATATTATTCAGCTCAAACATTCAGAACATGATGATGGACACGTAATACCTTTGTGCAAAAATTAAAAAATTATGAATATTTAATGGTTTACGGGCTATTAATCGGTTAATTTTTAAAGTAAATTAAAGGTGTTAGCAGTGAATGGCCGTTTAAAAACATGGATTTTTATTATTTTTACTGCAGATTTTAATTTTAAGCTTACACTTAGATAAGTCATTGCTGGAACGCAAAGGAACATGACATGAATAATATGGATATTACGTTAGTATTAATGCTCATTGCATTACTGATTTTACATATTCACTTTTGCTATCGAGCCTATACCTCGAAAGCACACATCAAAAATGCCCAACGTGTAGTGTGGTCTATGCTCAGTTTGTTAATGGGACCATTAGGCTATTATGTCTATCAGAACATGATCCCACTCGAGTTCTACGAATAGACAGTAAAACTTAGCTTGATGAGTAACACATAAACGAGCCTCTTTATTCAATAAAGGCTCGTACTCTCTGCTGACCAAACTTATAAATAGCGAGCGAATTGCTGACCATTTTTTAATGGTTTTATTGGTGCAGTTACCGCTGGCGTGCCTACGTATAAAAAGCCCACTATTTGATCTTGTTTCGTTAAACCTAATTGTTGATGTACATTTGCATCAAAAGCAAAATCGCCTGTACGCCATACAGCACCTACACCCATCGAAAATGCGGCTTGTTGCATGGCCATAGTGGCGCAACCTGCTGCTATATGCTGTTCTAAAACTGGTACTTTATCATGCGTTTGAGTTTTGGCGACGACCGTAATCACCATAGGTGCACGATAAGGCATGTTGGCGACTTTAGTCAGAAAAGTTTCATCTGCACCACTTTTTTTAGCCGCATCAACAAAAATATCTGCCAACTTAGCTAAGCCATCATCTACCGCAATAATAAATTCCCAAGGCGTTAATGCACCATGGTCTGGGACTCTTGCTGCAGCATCAAGTAAAAAAGTGAGTTGCTCGGCATTTGGTGCAGGGGCAACTAGACGAGGCGTCGATTGGCGAGTCAATAACAGTTGTTTGGCGTCCAAGATACAATCCTTTTAAGTAAATTATGCCGCCGATATTAGCAAAAATCCCACGCATTAGGTGGGATTTTTTAGGGTTGTTCTATGTAACCTAAACTCGTAATAACAAATACCTCTCAAACAATCCTTTGGTATTCTGAGTTCAGATTATGCAAACAAGGTTACTTTAACAACCGACGCCCTATAAAGTAATCAACACTCGTATAACGGCCGCCACCAATTACAAATAATGCCAGTAACATGATTAAATACGTCATCGCAAATTCAATACCATTATTTAAAATAACAAAATTACCTGAACTGGTTAACCATTCATAATTACCATGTTCTTGTAAAATAGATTTCGCTGCAGATAGCTTTTCTGCTGAAGCTAACACTTGCTCATTCGCTAACCACGAACTTGGGTCAGCAATTGCCAACCAACCATTAGGTAAATGCACCGCAAAAACAGCAACTAACATAGTGACCATCATCGGTAACGCAACGAGTCGAGTGGCTAAACCTATCAGCAGTAAAAAACCACCGAACAATTCAGTGCCTGCTGCTAACGCTGTCATGACTTCAGGCATAGGTAAACTGAGTCCCCAGTCGGGATTGCCAAACCATGCTACGGTATCTTCAAAATGTGACAATTTGTTGTAACCAGCCTGCATTAATACTGGCGCAAGATAAAGCCTTAACATTAAGGCAGCTAAGCCTTCTGTATGTTTAATCACATTTAAAAACTGCTGATATAATTCACTTAGTGTCTGCATAAATAATCCTGACTGAAATCGGTGTTGTAGTAATAGACCTGCTGAAGATTAAAAATATTTCAGCTTTGGAGCCTAACTGATAAAAATAGATATTATTTGTCTAAGTGTAGTTCAGTTAAATCTTCTACTAATTCAGCTAATTTTTTGTCGAAGTGCTTTCGTTGTTTTTGACTAAATGTTTTATTAAGCGCAATTAACATTGAACCAAATTTTCGAGTATTTTCATCTACATTATCGCGATAAACTTTAGATTTTAGCTCGTCAGGCGAGATCATTAACAACTTCATTTGTTGGGTAAAGTAGTCAGTTTGCTGACGGCGTTTCAGTGCTTGTTCAAATTGACTTAGCCATTCATGGCGATACTCAAGCCACATGTCTAACGTGGCTAAACGTTCTGTATTAGCTTGGTGAATAATACTTTTTTGTTCATCTGTAGCGTCGCCAGTCCATTCAGATAATTGTTTGGCAATTCTTTTATCGGAGTCTTTTATCAATTCAGCTTGATCTTTACCGGCATATTCTTCAATTAATTCTTGTTGTTCTTTTTTAAGCTGCACCAGTACCTGATTAACTTGTTCATCGGATAAACTCGCCATAATGGATAAGAGCTCAGGCATGACAAAATCAAAAATACGGTGCCAATGTGCCTTTGCCATTGACACTTGATTAAGCCATAGCTCTGGGGTCATTGTTTGTTGATTAGTCAATGTCGATAACAAAGACAGTTGATCACGATACCGCGGCAATTCTTGTTGGCGATGCCAAACTAAAAACGATTCAATAATGACATCAAATTTGTCTTGCTGATCTGAGGTTAACTCTACGTATTCTTCAACTTCCCACTCTATTGCCCAATCCAGAAAAAAATAACTTATTTTGGTCGAGCAGCCAACAAAAAGTAGGCAACTAAACAGTAGGATAATCAATTTTTTAGACACAGATAATTCCTTTATCAATACTTATACTTTATAAGAACCTTGTACGTTATCGGAGCATATTAGCAAGTGATTAATGTAAAGTAATGTGTAAAATATTGTAAGTATTGTGTGACTTTTTGTGGTTCTTTGGCTGCCATCAGTAATGCCCACATGGCTGAAAACAACCAAAAACAGTTTATTGCGGCGGGTAATGCCGCTTTTGCCGCTGCCACATCGGTAAGACTAGCAGCCTGACAATATTGCATAATCACGTTATCGATTAATTGGTTCACTTGTATCGTTGATAACTGATGGCTGGCCACAACGCTGGCTAAATCGAACAACGGATGACTCGCCACAGCATATTCATAGTCAATACAAAACAGTTGATGAGGGGCTCTGCCGCTAAGCAGTAAATTGTGCGGAGTTAAATCTCGATGACAAAAAGTGGGCAGCAACACACAGGCTTCTAACTGCGATAACCAGTGCCGAACAAGCCCATTTAAGCGTAACAATTGCTGCCACGCATCATGCCATTGCGGATCAATTTGTGATTCAGTTAATGAATCCAATTGATATGCGTATTGTTGCCACTGCTCAGTCACTGTAATACTTTTATTAGGCACTGGCAGCGTACTGAGTTTACAGAATAAGGCGCTAAGCAAAGGAACTGCGTCGACAGCCGAAATGGATTGATTTGTAGATTGCCCAAGCGATAAGTGACTGCGCATTGAGGCAAATATCGACCAGTCTGTCTCTGGTTGATGAATAAACTCACTCAGATACACTTGCTTATCATCACTGACCCAAATCAATACTGGTGCAATGTTAGCCACTATTGCGGCTTGCCAACATTCAACTTCAAGCGATCTATCACACCAATTACTGTGGGGTTGATTCACTCTTAAAACCTTATCTCCATCTTCGCAAGATAACTTAATATTAACATTGCTAATCCCTGTGTTAAGAAAAGACACCTCGGAACACTGTGTAGCGAGCTGTTGAAACAATGTGGTAGGCATGGCTTTGCTGATTATATTAAGCACATCGATAGGTAGAGATAACAGCGGCTGGGACATCAAATATTTACTCTAATGAAATGGCATGGTGGTTGGCTATACACCAACCACCTCTTGATTTGTATTGTGTTGCGTGATTATATGATGGCGGTATTTCTTACGCCACATCATGTATCCGCCAACCGCCATCGCGACATATAAAACAAACAAACCCGATGTCAGCATTAAGCCTTTTTGGAAGTAAAGGTAAATAGACACAAAATCAATGACAACCCAATAGAGCCAATTCTCCAGCACTTTTTTCGCCACTAGATAGGTTGTAACGATAGCAAAACAAGTGGTTGCCGCATCGACATAAGGAAATGCTGCCGACGTGTAATGAGCCATTAAATATCCCACCAGTATAGACACTAATGATGTCGCGCCGATGAGCCAAGCATGAGTCCCAAATGACCAACTGGTAATATTAAGATGATTGGTTTCAATGTTGTGCTGAGTACCATTATGCGGTTCAGAATTGTGCAAATTACTTTGCTCAGAAGGTGGCACGTGCAACCATAGCCAATACCCATAAACCGCCATCCCCATATAATAAATATTAAGAACTGACTCCATCAATAACGATACATTCCAAAATAGTACAGTATAAATGGCGGTACTAATAAATGCTGCGGACCAACACCAAATGCTGGTCCGCATAGCAAGAATTAAGTAAGCAAGCGCTAGCATAACGGCAACAGCCTCCCAAAACGTCATTAATGACGCTTCACTAAAAGCTTGTTGTAGCGTTATAAGTAGATCGTTCATTGTGGTTATTCGCTATGAGCAAGGTCGAGCTCACCACCAATAAATTTACACACAAAAACTGCTTTACCCCACTTTTGGTGTGCAGCTTGCATTTCAACGGCTAACATCGACATCACATCTGTATATTCACCACAGACTTGGGTTGCCATCGCGTTTGTCACTCGTTGAATATTGTCATAACTATCCACTCTGCCGATAAACCATTGAATAGGATCAAGATAGTTCTCATTAAACGGATACATGCTGATCTCTGCAGTTAACTTCATTTTTTATTCCTTAATTAAAACCGCTACAACTGTGGTTGCAGCGGTTTTGTATCATTACATAAATTTAACTTCTAATGTCACACCCATTTGGCGCGGATCACCGTAACGAATATATTGCTTATCTGCCCAATCTTGATCTGGTTCGTTGCCAAAGTAAAAGCCTCGCACACCATATTGTTCATCAAACAAATTACGGCCCCATAAATATGCCGACCATGTTGGCGTTTCATAACCTAGGCGGGCGTTGTAAATGGTATAGGCTTCTGACTGCGATTCATTGCTGTCAGAATAATAAAACTGGCTTTTACCACTGGCATTAACGTTTGCAAACCAACCAGAATCAGCAACATAGGTCATACCGGCACTGTAAGTAAATTTAGGCGAATGCGCTAAATCGCGTCCAGATAAATCGATGGTAGATCCGTATTTGTCACTGTATTGATATTGACCATATTCAGTTTCTAACCAACCGAAACTACCATAAAATTCAATATTTTCTGTCAAATACCATTTTGCATCGAGTTCTGCGCCATAGTTACTTGAACTACCGGCATTTTCGGTAAATAGAATAAAACGCTGCGGGCTATCTGGGTCTTGTAAAGATGCGGCAACTTGTTGGTCTTGGCGATCCATATAAAACAGCGCCAAGGTAGAATCCACTTTTCCATCAAACCAGCTCGATTTTAGGCCAACTTCATAGTTATATAAAATCTCAGTGTCGAACTGTTTCTTGTCAGACAATTCAGCAGGCAATGTCATATTAAAACCGCCCGCCTTATAACCGCGGGCGACACGAGCATAAGCATTGTGACTAGCATTAATGGCTTTTGACAACGCAATATGGCCTCCCCACATATCTTCTGATGGGGCAAAGTTATCTTTATTGCTGTCGCTATAATCACTATCGCGACGCTCGAAACGTAACCCTGTCGACAATAAATAATCATCACCTAAATGGCTGTCTAGCTGACCAAATACGGCATAGTTTGTCGCTTCGTAATTTGACTGCAATACTTC
This sequence comes from Shewanella sp. SG44-2, assembly GCF_014164215.1. Taxonomy (NCBI): domain Bacteria; kingdom Pseudomonadati; phylum Pseudomonadota; class Gammaproteobacteria; order Alteromonadales; family Shewanellaceae; genus Shewanella; species Shewanella sp. SG44-2. Next base: position 37,936 of record NZ_JACJEU010000024.1, on the reverse strand, counting down.
ATCTGGCCAGGTGTTGTATTCCGAGTATAAGTCGTTATCTTCTTTCAAATTCATCGCGTATACACCCAACAACCAGTCGGTACTGCCGGCGAGGATGCGTCCTGCATCTTTGGATGATAAACGGAACTCTTGGGTTAAGGTTTTACGATCGCCTTTTTTGTCCCAGGTGTAATCATAAACACACGGCTCAGTACCTGACACAGCTCCAGCATCGTCATAGACGCTACATGCTTTACTCGCCCAATAATCCGAATTGGCCCAATCACCATCATAAGCATAGTGATGATCAGTTTGCGCAAATGATGTTAATGATGTGAAGTCAAATGCTTGCATACCCGTGAAAATAAACTTAACTCCTACTCCTGTGGTTTTCTGTGCATCGATACCGGGTTGGTCAGTTAAGGTGTTACTTCGATTATTATCTAATGTCCATACATCGTAACCATTATCAAAATTGGCATGTAATAAGGTTAAATCAACTTGAAGATCGTCTGTAGCGTACCAACGGAACTTAGCTCTCGCCGTTAACTCATCGCGCTCATTAGTATCATCACGGTTAAGATAAAGGTTATCACGGTAGCCATTTTGATTGTGTTGTTCTAGTGATACACGGTAGAGCAATTTACCCGAATCATTGAGTGGACCCGAACTAAAGCCTGAAAGCGTGCGAAGGTTGTCGTCACCTAAACTGACTTTTGCGCCATGTTCAAATGATTCAGTAGGATCATTACTTTTTAAGTAAATTAATCCAGCTAACGCATTAGCTCCATATTGGGTGCCTTGTGGACCGCGCAATACTTCAACTTGCTGCATGTCGTACATACTCGACACCATGCCAAGGCCAGACAAATCGATATCATCAACGACAAAGCCAACAGATGAATTGGGTGCACCTTGATATTGTTCTTGTTCACCGACACCACGAATTTGGAAGTATTTAGGACGAGAACTGCCACCAGACCAGTTAAAGTTTGCAATAGAATTGAGCACATCTTCAAAATGTTGTGCCCCTTCGTCTTCTAATTGCTGGGCATCAATAACCGTCACGCTTGACGGCATTTTATCAAGGCTAATATTACTAAAGTCAGCATTAACAACAATCACTTCCATTTTTTCATATTCAGGAGTGACATTTTCAACATCGGCCGTTTTAGCCATAACAATAGGCGAGCTTAAGGCCGCCATTACCGCTAAGGCAATAGGTGTTTGGTGTAACCTAGTAGAATTTTTCGTGAACATAGGACCTCAAATAGTGATTTTGAGATCCGGCAAGAGTAGCGAATAAGAGGTGCACATAATAATAGTGTGGCCCATTCCTACGCCGGTATAAGCCGGATCAGGTTCTAAGGGTTCGTCATACAGACATCTCAGTTCAGGTTTTACTGAACACCCCTTGGCGGTCACGATTATAAACTAACTTCAACATGAATACACGAGCAGCTATACAATTTGATAACTCAACGATGTAATTGATTAACTTTATGTTAAATCTCAGTAATCATGTATCTTCAAACTTCATGTTGTGACGGTTAATTTGAAAAAGCTTCACGTACATAAATATCAAATCGAGTGGCTTGTGAATTAGGCGCGACTGCACCAACTTGTAATTGCTGTTTGCCATGTAATTTAACAGACTTCCAACTGCTTGCTTCATCCTCAACTGTAAATCCGCTGGCATCGTACCAAGTGAATTTATATTGCAGACGTAAGTCAGTGCTCGATTTACTTTGAATTAACGCCGATGCTTTGATTAAATCAGCAACCATGACCGATGAAATATCCACAACATTGACATCGCTGGCAAAAGAGCTGTTATCGACTCTAACTTGCCCACTTGAATCTATCGAAATACCTGCTGTGTTATGCGCACAGGCGCTAAGCAACAATGCTGATGCGAATACAAAGATTGACGTTATTTTCATGCTATTCCCTTATTTGCTATTAATGTAAAGCGTTGATTTAATCGAGCAAAAAATGTGCTCTAGCTGTGGCTATCAATTGTTTACGGTTGGTTTGCCAACAGTTCATACTGACGTTAGCCACGCGGCGGCCTTGGCGAGTAATTTTACATTCTGCGAATGTGTCTTGGTGTAAACCTGCGCGTAAATAATCAATTGAAAAATCAACGATTTTAGGCACTTTTTTGGCTTGCATAAATACCATTAGTTGCACAATTGCCGACATTTCCATAAACCCAGCAAGCACTCCGCCATGTATCGCAGGTAAAATCGGATTACCAATGTTGTCATCTTTAGCTGGCAGTCTAAATACCATTTCATCACCAAAACGGGCCACTGACATGCCAATAAATTGTGAGTAAGGTACTTTCTCAAGTAAGTAACTATAATCATTCAGTTCGATGGCTCGTTTAACCACATCTTGAACATCTAAAGCCTTTTGTGTCTCTAGTTGGGTTGGCTCACTCATGATGTCGCCCCCGGTAAATTACCCATTAACACTTGACGAAACTCCTCACCGACCATTTCTGGACTAATGCGCATAAAAGAACCCACCGCGTGAGCGATAGGTTCATCAATGCTGTCTTGATATGCTATCGCGCGGGTAAAGGCAACGCTTGACGATAAACGATAGCATTCAGCAAAGGCATAAACTGACTTATGAGGCTCGGCAGGTTTCATGTAATCGACGCGTAAATCCAATGTTGGAGACAACTCTAACGATTGATACTTTTTCAAAATGGCGCATACCACGGCGGTGCCACAAGCGGTATCGATCAAGGTTGTGATCACCCCACCGTGAATGACTCCGGTGTCTGGGTAACCAATAATATCTTGACTGTAAGGCAACTCAATTAACACGTGATGCTCGCTGGCTTCTTGCACAGTAAGCCCTAAACGACGACACTGAGCCAACTGGTTGACAAAGCGTGTAGCCACTTCAGTTAATGGAAAAAAATCACTGTTAATTTTCATTATCCACGACTCAACATTGGGCCTAATGGTTTACCCCCTAAAAGATGCATATGAATATGGTACACCTCTTGACCGCCATGTTTATTGCAATTCATTATTAAGCGATAACCGTCTTCTGCAATACCGGCTTCATCAGCAAGTTTGGCAGCTACTGTTATCATTCGTCCTAATGCTTTTTCATCAGACGCTTTAACATCATTTGCTGTCGCGATTAAATGATTAGGGATAATCAAAATATGCGTAGGAGCTTGCGGAGTAATATCCCGAAATGCGGTGACTAATTCATCTTGGTATAAAATATCCGCTGGAATTTCACGGCGGATAATTTTGCTAAATATGGTTTCTTCGGCCATTTGGATGCCCTCATTAGATAACTGCATTGATGCTATTGATAATACTATCAACTCTTTGAACTATCACTCCAGTAAAAACGCTTTTTATGGGTAATATTTTGCCTAAAATGGGATTCGTTTGCTTAAGTGAGTCAATTTTGGCAGCATTGGTTATTATAGCTCAATCGTTTTGATTGCGACTTGCCACTCATTCGGAGTTCTTTATGCATTATCATATTCATGCGGTCGACCCTAAAGCTCATTTATTTGAAGTTACCTTTACGCTAAAAAATGCCAATCCATCTCAGATTTTCTCTTTACCAGCATGGTTACCTGGCAGCTACATGATCCGTGATTTCGCCAAAAACATTATTGAAATTGATGCCAAAGAAAACCAACAAACATTGTCGGTGACTCAACTAGATAAACAAACATGGCAATTGAATAACCAAGGTAGTCACATTAGCTTGTGCTACCAAATTTATGCATGGGATTTGTCTGTTCGCACTGCACACCTTGACACTAACCATGGCTTTTTTAATGGCAGTAGTGTGTTTCTTGCGGCTAATGGTCTTGAGTATCAACCACATACCGTTACTATTGCCAAACCTGCACTTGCAGAATTAGCTCATTGGACGCTAGCCACCAGCATGACTAGAGCCTCTGGTGAACAATTTGGCTTTGGTGAGTTTAGCGCTGAAAACTACGATGACTTAATTGATCATCCCGTTGAAATGGGTGAACTGACCATCGAAACTTTTTTCGCTGCCGGTGTTCCACACGATATCGTACTCAGTGGTAAACACAGAGCCAACATGGTTCGATTGGCCAATGATTTAAAAGCGATTTGCGAATATCAAATCGATTTGTTTGGCACTCCAGCACCGTTTGAACGTTATGTGTTCATGACTACCGTTTTGGATAATGGTTTTGGCGGCTTAGAACATAAAGCATCTACTGCATTGATGTGTTCGCGTAATGACTTACCCTTGTCGCTAGATGCGCCTGTGGATAAAGGTTATCGCACTTATTTATCATTATGCAGCCATGAATATTTCCACTCATGGAACGTTAAACGGATTAAACCTGCTGAGTTTACGCCATTTGATTTATCACAAGAGTCTTATACTTCTCAATTGTGGGCGTACGAAGGTATCACGTCATATTACGATGATTTAATTACCTTTAAATCTCAGTGTATTGATGAGAAAGGTTACCTTACTTTACTCAGTCAAATTATGACTCGAGTATACCGAGGCGAAGGTCGCTTTAAACAAACCTTAAAGCAATCAAGTTTTAATGCTTGGACTAAGTTTTATAAGCAAGATGAAAATGCCGCTAATGCCATCGTCAGCTATTATACCAAAGGCGCATTATTTGCCTTGTATGTAGACTTAACAATCCGTATTGAAACCCAAGGAAAACATAGCCTTGATGATGTTATGCGTCAACTTTGGCAACAATATGGTTTAACGGGTGTTGGTACTGAATCATCAAGCCATCAACAGATTGTTGAAACGCTATTAAATCGTCCTTGTGACGATATCTTTACTTATCTCGATAACACAGACGATTTGCCGCTAAAAGAATTACTGGCTCAAGTGGGTGTAGACATGAGTTTACGGGCCAGTGAAGGTACAACTGATTTGGGTGGTGCTGAAGCCACTGGTTATAAAATTGGTTTTGGCGCGAAAACAAAAGCGGAATCATTAGGGTTAAAAATTCTAACGGTTAGCCAACACAGTCCTGCACATCAAGCGGGATTAAGTGCGGGTGATTTATTGATTGCGGCAGACAACTTGCAGGTAACGAGTCAATTTGAACAACAACTGCAAAGTCGAACCCTTGGCGAACAAATCACTTTACACTGGTTTAGGCGAGATGAATTGATGCAAGGAACATTAACGATTAGTGAAGCGGCTTTAGACACTATTTCGCTTAGCATCAACGATGCGACTAAAACACAATTATGGCTTGGTTAAGACTAAGAAACGATTATCAAGTTTGAAAATTGATTTACTGAGTGCCATCAATATTAATCGCAAATTTGAATTAAAAAAGGATATCAATTTGATATCCTTTTTTATAAGTCTTCTCTATTACTATACAAATGTACCAATATGACTAGCTCTGCTTAATCCGTTCTAATACTTGGTTTTCGGTATGTGCTTCTAACCAATATTTTTGTAGTGTTGAGTTTTTTACCCCAGATGCTGGGTCAAGTAAATTCCAAGCTCTTTTCCAAATACCATCAGCAATCATATGCACCACCGCACTTTCTATCGCCGCGGCAATACACAAACTCACAGGTTCATTTGAGGTATAACCCGCCTCTGACTCTAATAATTCTTGCGCATCAATAAATTTAAATACACCAGCAGTAATTTCTTTTGAAATAACGGCCTTAGTGGTTGTTACACTGCTTAATAATCGACCTGTACGGATATCAACCGCACGTAAGTTAACCGTTATGCTATCGACACGGTATTGACCCGATACGCCGATCCCCAAATAACGAGCGCCTGCGCCACCGGTTTTAATATTGGTGTCGTAAGCTACTATGCCACCTTCCATTAAAATTTGAGCACTGTTTAATTGTGGCAACTTACTGGCGTCACCATTGAGTCCTGCACGAACAATTTTTCGTTCTGTCAGTAAATTTTGCAACCCTTCACGCTCAACAGGCACAAACCAAGCAGAATCATTAAGCGCTTGAGCTAAGAAAGCGGTTCCAGACTGAGGTACTGCGGTTGAAAAGTTACTCGAAGGTATCGGCTTGTATTGGCCCGTTTGATCACGGAAATCATATACTGCAGCCACCATACTTCCTTGGGGAGATGGTAAACTCACTAAATCATAATAAGTATCGCCCTTTGGCATTAAACTCGTGGTTGCTTCAATACCGTCGAATTCACTTTTTATCGAAGAACATGCGCTCAAAGATAAAATAAATAAGCTAAGCAATAGTCTTTTCATGATTAGCCCCCTGTTGATGCGCCGACAATACCACCAACTTCGATGATGGTCGTCTCGCCGGTTAATAAATCAGTGATATGAACCAGTAAAGATCCATCTTCATTGACCACGTTTATTTCAAAGTCATCGGTTTTTAAATAACCTTCACCACCATTTGCCGCATCATTAAACAGTTGGCTCATTAAGCGCGATTGCAGCGAACTCGCTAAACGTTCAAGTGCAGTAGGAGCGACATAACCCGAACTAGACTGGTGATCATTTTGCGCGGACGCATTCGCCAACAAATAACTACCATTTAGGTAACTGCCCCCAAACGCAGGATTAACTGGGGTATATACCAGTTGAGTCGCGGCTAAGGGAAAACTAAATGATGTTATTGATAAGATTAGTAATAATTTTTTCATATGCATTCCCTGCTAAAATTCATCAGGAGCAAGATCGGGGTCTGAAAATGCCGCCCATTTTGCCTGTCGTTGATATTGCAACAAGGAAGCATTTACCCGCTTTGCTGCCATGTTAGCTTGTGCATCAATATTGCGCGATGCTGGGGATAAAAACGTCACAAAAACCGGCTTGCGATTATGCAACACTAAAATTTTACTACCACTTCTTGCTGTGGCTTGTTCTACAACAGTGAGCCCCGAGTGGTTGCTCATGCCATTGATATCACGATAAGCGCTAACAAATTCTCGATAAAAACGGTGGCCAAATCTTGTCATGGCTCTATTTAAGATTAACCCATCAATTAAATCAGCTTCACGCTTAGGTTTTGCATCACTGACACTCACAACAGGTTCAGTTGAATGCAATAAATTCTCTTGAGCTTTTGAGGCGGTGGATTCTGGGATTACGTCATCCGTGGTTGGCGCAATGTTAGCTTTAGTAAACTCAGGGACATTAACGTCAACATCTTTACGATCATCAGCGATAGCATCACTAAACAAAATTGCCTGACTCGCAATCAAGCAAATGAGTATCACTGACAGATTTTTCACACTCTCACCTCATGCATATGAGTTTGTGCCCAAGCAATGGCTTGACCACGACTCGACACACCAATTTTGCGAAACGCACGATATAGATGTGTTTTAATGGTGGATTCACTGACAAAGAGTTGATTAGCGATATCGAGATTAGTGCTACCAGACAATAAAGTTTGCAATACTTCACGTTCACGAATGGTCAGTTGCTCACTGTCATCGTCATGCTCATCGTTTAAGATTGAACGTTGCAAGCCTTGCGGCATAACACTTCGACCTTTGAGTATTTCATTCAAACCCTGGCTTATTTCCGCTAAACTAGCATCAGAATAAAACACACCTATTGTTGTTGAAGGGTGAATTAAAAATTTAGTATCAAGCTGCTTAGGAAAATTTAAAAACACAGTGTGAATCGCGCAATATTCGCGTTCAATGAGGCGTTGTAATTGATAAGTTTGCTGTAAATCAATAGTCGACAAATCAAATACTACAACTGAAATAGGCTCACTTGCTAACATTTTTGCCATTCCATTGGGCTGAGTTTTAGTCAATTTGATTAAAAATTCTTGTGGCCAGCGGCAATCAAGTAAATCGATCAATAACTGTGACCGAGAAACAATCATCCAATTTACGACTTTAAACATCATTTACACTCCATGTGAAGATGAACTAGATGCTCTTTAAACAGAATGTGCATCAATGTGAAACAAGATTAGCAAGGCTTTTATCATTTAACAATTAGTCAAAAGGGTGCATACACACCCTTTATTATACTTATGTACTACAAACCTTGAGTTATCGTCACAGTGTTACCATAACCTGTACTGGTAGCTATCGCTGAATTATGCATATCCGCTTGAGTAACATGAACAGTATTGTTACCTAACCCTTCAACGTATACATCTGCGAAGTTCATAGCATCTGTTTGACTAATAACAATTTCGTTAGTATCACCCCACCAAGATTCAGCATAGGCCTCGTTATGATGACCAGTCTGATCTATATCAATGATTGTTGAAACATCAGCTGCATCGGCATAGGCTTTATTATGATGTCCATTCTGATCAACGGTAACAACGTTATCCGTCCCCCATGTACCAGCACCGATCCCTTCACCATAAAAATTACTACCATTTGGTCGGCTATTAACTTCATTATGATGCCCAGTTTGATTCACTGTAACGGTACTGAATCCACCAGAGTCAGTTGAGGCACCTGCATAGTTATGATGACCTGATTGGTTAATCGCAATCGTGTTGTCATAACTGAACGCCCCTTGAAACACTATTGCTTCGTTTGAGAAACCAGCTTGCGCAATCGTAGCGGTATCACCCATACCTTCTTGGTCAACAGTAGCATTGTTACCAGAACCTGAATTACCGTTGCCGTTACCATTGCCATTGCCAAGAGTTAACGCACTTTGAGTCACCGTTGCAGTATTACCTTCATTTGACTGATTGACGGTTGCAACATGATCAAAGTCCATTTGCAATACCGTTGCGGTTTGATTCAAACCGTATTGGTTAACTTGAGCGTCATGATTACCGCCACTTTGAGTCACATGTGCATCATGTGATCCACCATTTTGATATACATTTGCCATATTAGACAAACCAGCTTGCTCAACTAAGCCAATATTGTCATTACCTTCCTGCTCTAATATTGCAACGGTATCGTCACTGGTTGCTCCACCATAATTTTGAGTGTTTTGTAATATATCACCAATATTATTTGAACCAGTTTGGGTTAATGTGGCACTGGCAGCATCTGATGATTCCTGCTGAATATAAGCATTATTGTTAGAGTTTCCTGATTGATTAATGGTTGCATCAGCAAAGTCTGACCAATGATTATAAATTTCGGCGGTATCTTCACTGCCAGTTTGATTAACCGTAGACTGTGCACCGTCACCGTCATTTTGAGTGACGGTTGCTATGTTTCCATTGCCATTTTGGTTAACAATTGCTTGAGCATTCTCACCGTTAAAAAATTCCTGTACGACATTCGCTTGGTTAGCATTACCAATAGATTCAACAGATGCATTAGCTGTGCTTGTTGCATTATGTTGATCAATCAAAGATGTATTCCCATCCCCCTCTTGATAGGATGTAGCTTGGGAGTTTGACGTTTCAGCTTGTGAAATCGTTGAGAGATTACTATCGCCAATTTGGACAATAGATGCGTCATTAGCAACACTATTATTTTGTTGAACAACCACTGCAGTATTTAGATCTCCTTCTTGACTAACATCGGCTTCGTTGTTACTTGCATACGCACTTACTGAAGTTAATAAAACAGCAGATATTAATAAAGCTAATTTAGAATATTTCATCTTTGTATTCCCTTCATTTGATTGAATAGATTAATTTCTTTGAGTTACGTTCACATTCTGTGTTGTCCCCCATTGAGTGACACCGACAGCATTTCCAAAACCGTATTGTTGGATCCGAATGGTATTATCATTACCAGTCTGGTTAATAATAGCTAAGTTGCTAATGCCAATTTGGCTAACGTCCATCAATAAATTGAAACCAACCTGACTTGCAATCACTTGGTTATTAAACCCTGATTGGTAAATATTGGCTTCAATATCACTTCCAGACTGAAGTACAGCAGCACTATTGAGAATGCCTTGCTGAGTGGAAGATATTTGATTGTTATTGCCCAATTGTATGGAGTTAAAGCGATTACTGAATCCACTCTGATTTACATTGATTGATAACTCATCGCCATTTTGACTCACATAAGCTCTATTATTAATACCAATATTGAGCTCATCTATGTCGCTTAAATCTTGTTGTCCTAAACTAGAAAAAGAGATTAGACATAATAAAACAGCAAGAATTCCAGTTCTTACATTAAAGCGAAGTTTATAAGTACGCTTGTTCAAGATCATGCTCCCTGCCCCTTGGTTATTTCACGTCATAACATTCAATCTGCTTAATAACGTTTCTATTGATAGTGTCAATATTATGGCGCTGTCAAATGGTATTTGAATCATCCTCGAGTATTAAACCAACATAGACCTATAGGTTATATTAATTTCAGCCCCCTACTTTATTACTACGAAAGAGATTAAGTGATTGATTTAAATCACATCTATAAATATGTAATTGTAAGTTAGCCATAGACTGCGAGGAATTAAAATGAGAATTATAGGAAGAGCAGGTTTGCCTCATAGAGCAAGAAATTAAACATATACAAATAAGAAAAACTAATTATAGTTCTCATTAAAGTATGTATTTTTAAGAAGTAAGATGATGAAAAAGGACCAAAAGCAGATATTACTAATAAGTTACTAATTAAAAAAAATAAATTATTGATAACAAACAAAAAATATTTATAAACTGTAGATTTTAAGTAAAATACATTTGAGAAACCTACTCATAATCAATTATTCAACCAAGAAGCCACTAAACATAAGAACAACGCGATTGAAATCACTTGCCAAAAACGCACAGGGTTACGGGCGATAAGAGGAACAAAATCTTTTACTGTTTGATTAGCTTTGGCGGTAGTTAATTGATGAATAAGCTCACAGGTGTCTGCTTGGCGTAGATTAGGATCAATATTAAGGGCTTTTTTTAATGCGTTATCCATCCACTCTGGCACCATTGGGTTTAATTGGTGCACACTAATGTAGTCTAAACGTTGATAATCCTGCCGCGTTCGACATTTCTCAAGTTTGCCTTTAAAGGGCAATTGTCCTGCCAACATCTCAAAAGCAATCACAGCAAGCGAAAACAAATCGGCACGGCCATCGGCTTGATAACCCAAGATAACTTCAGGAGCGGTGTAATCGGCTGTACCCAAAATACGATCTCGAGTTAACGGACTACTAATTTCTGCTACGCCTTTAATATAACAAGAACCAAAATCGATGATTTTAACTACCCCTTCTCGGGTGATAAAAATATTATCCGGTTTCAAATCTTGATGCAGCGTTTCACGCCGATGAAAGGCTCTGATCCCTAATTCAATTTGTTTTAGCAGTAATAAAACCTCTTCTACTGGGGCTTTTTTATGTTGGGTTAACCATTCACCTAGGCTTATTCCCGATAAAAATTCAGTAACATAGTACAAAGCAGACTTTATTTTTTGCAGTTCGACAACCTTAACCACATGAGTACTGTTGATACGTTGTCCTATCCAGCTTTCTAACATAAAACGTTCTATGTAAGCGGCATCATCAATGTAATTAACTGAAGGGGTTTTCATACAAAAAGCTTCGCCTTGGTCATTGACGACTCGATAAACCTGGCTGCGTTGTGATTGATGAAGTGTATGGGTTACCTGATAACCGTCTAACTTCATTCCAACGCTCAATGGTGGTGGAAACGGTTGACTCGACAAGCTTTGGTACACATCATCGATAGCTTGTTTCGGCAACTGGCTAACACTTAATAACTGCGAACTGAGGTTATCTTTACTGCCTAAATCAAACGCCTTTTTGTTTAACATTAAGCAAAATTGCTCACACAAATCATCACTAAGCATTGAATGTTGCTGACAAAGAACCGTCAGTTTTTGGTGTATTTCAAATTCAGTGAGTACGTCATGTACGCCATCGGTAGTCATTAAATACACATCATCGACTTCTACCGATAAGGTTTTGTAATCAACATCTAAGTTAACGTCCATCCCTAATGCGCGAGAGAGGTATTGGTTTGATGAATTGATATTCGTGCTGTGGTCGTGGGTTAATTGCAGTAATTCTCCGTGCCTAAAGCGATAAATTCGCGAATCCCCCACGTGCAACATGTGTACAGAACAAGACTTAAATACCAGTGCACTAAAGGTACATACAAAGCCACGCCTTGCATCACGATAATCTTGTCCTAATCCGTACAACCAACGATTCAAAGCCGTTAATACTTTGGAACTCGATGTTTGCACACCCCAGCTTTCAGGGGTGGAGTAGTAATCCGCAAGAAAGTTACTCACACTAATGGCTGAAGCATGCGCACCGCCTTCAGCTGTACTGACGCCATCGCTGATAACACTTACGACACCTTTGGTTATCAGTGCTAAGCCAGATGGAATACGAATACCGATGGCATCTTCATTTTGTGATTTACGGCCTTTTTCTGATGCTTGACCGACAACCAGTTGCAAGGTTGTAGCGAAGGGCAATGCCGCTTCGGTATTTGGATTAACTAACGCTACAACCTCAGATGCCATATCGATCCCTACATACGTTTTATTGCTAAGGCTCAAACAGAGTTTGAGCCTTCAGATTAACTTACGCTGATTAACGTGACTTCGCCATTCTCGTTCACTTCAGCAATATGCCCTTTGGGTTCATTCATAAAGAACAGAGTAATAAAACCAAATACGGCACTTACTGCAATCACATAAAAGAAGATCTGAGTAGACACGATGGAATATACAGTTAAGAAAAACACTGCGCCGACATTACCATAAGCCCCTGTCATACCAGCAATTTGCCCTGTTAAACGACGCTTGATCAGCGGCACTGCAGCAAACACAGCACCTTCGCCACCTTGAACAAAGAATGAACATGCCATAACGACTGCTACAGCCAAAGGCAATGACCATGACGAGTCAATTTGTGCCACCGATAAATAACCAATAGCTAACCCTGCAGTTAATATTAACAAGGTCGTTTTACGACCAAATTTATCACTTAACCAGCCACCGCCAGGACGAGACATTAAGTTCATAAAGGCATAGCTTGATGCCAACATACCAGCTTGTGCCATGCCAAGCTCGAACGTTTCGGCAAAAAAGAGTGGCAACATAGATACTACGGCAAGCTCAGAGCCAAAGGTAGTGAAATACAACACATTCAAAACAGCAACTTGCTTAAACTGATAGCGTTCAAACTCAGGCACTTCCATTGAAAACAAGTGCTTGTTCACTTGGTACGTTTGGTAAAAATCGAACAAAAACACCACCACCAACCCAAGATAGATAAGGTAGGTTGCATCTTGAGTAAACATACTCACACCAGCAGGAGACAGTTTCCAACCTAACAACGCTAACGTGGCATACATAGGTACCTTCATAACGATCAGTAACACATAGTCACTTTTGCTGGTGACTTCTAAGCCGCCACCCTTTTTAGGTTTAAAGTAAGTCGAACCTTTTGGGGTATCAGTCACATTGAAGTAATACACAAACGCAAACAACAAACTCATTAAACCGGTAATACCAATCGCATAGCGCCATCCGTCAGGGCCACCAAAAGCAAGTGCAACGGCCGGTAACGTAAAGGCTGCTGCAGCTGAACCAAAGTTACCCCATCCGCCATATATGCCTTCAGCTGTACCTAACTCTTTAGCCGGAAACCATTCACTCACCATACGGATACCAACCACAAAACCAGCACCAATAAAACCAATCAGAAATCGTGCTAACGCTAACTGCTCAAAGGTGTCGGCTACCGCGAACATAAAACAAGGAATTGAACAGATCCCTAGTAAGGCAGAATAAGTAATCCTTGGACCATATTTGTCGGTCACCATACCAATGATAATCCGCGCCGGGATCGTTAGAGCTACGTTGAGGATCAGCAGTGTTTTAATTTGAGCTGTAGTCAGCCCTAAACTGTCAGCAATAACACTCACTAATGGGGCAGCGTTAAACCACACCACAAAAGTGATAAAAAATGCCATCCAACTTAAATGCATGATTTTCATCTTGCCGCGAAAAGAAAACAGATTAAATTTGTCAGCACTCATAACGGCTCCTTTATGACTGAGCCAAGACAAACACATTGCCTTGCTCAGTTTTAATGTCGAATGGTTTAACCACTAAATCAGCATTTTCAATACAACGTCCGTTATCTAAACGGTAATGTTGTTTATAAAGCGGTGAAGCGACACAAAGCTCTCCATCGATTTCACAAATAAGTCCCCTTGCCAGCAAACTCACACCACTGGCAGGGTCAACGTTATCAAGGGCAAATAAACCGTCATCCCCTAAATTGAAAATGGCAACGGCCCGCCCTGCTACCCAAGCAGCTATTCCTGTGCCTTTTGGCATGCTTGCTTCATTACACACATTTATCCAATTCATGCTAATTCCTCCACTGCGAGTTGTGCTGCATCGTCTGTAATATCTTTAATCGCTATTGTTCCTGCCCCTGCGTCTTTAATACTCGGAAAACGTTGTTCACGAATTCGCTGGTAAGCACTGGTATCAGCTTCTGGCGCATCACTTGGATTAACAAACTCATTAAAGCGCGCCAGAAAGGCCGGTTGTTCAAGGCTGGTTTTCCACTCACATTGGTATGTGGCGGCAATATGGTCCATCTGCTGCTCTAAGATCGAGTTAATCCCCAACGCATCGTCAATAACGACTGATTTTAAATATGCTAGGCCACCTTCTAATGAATCCATCCAGGTCGAGGTACGCTGCAATTTGTCTGCGGTTTTGACATAAAACATCAAAATGCGATCGATGTATTTATAGAGGTCTTGAGTTGATAAGTCGGTGGCAAATAAATCACCGTGGCGTGGACGCATGCCGCCATTGCCAGCCACATATAAGTTCCAACCTTTGTCGGTTGCGATAATGCCGATGTCTTTACTTTGTGCTTCAGCACATTCACGAGTACAGCCCGACACCGCAAATTTTAATTTATGTGGACTGCGTAAGCCTTTGTAGCGGTTCTCTAAATCAATCGCGAAACCAACTGCATCTTGTACACCGTAACGGCACCAAGTACTGCCAACACAGGATTTTACCGTGCGCAGTGACTTACCGTAGGCATGACCCGTTTCAAAACCGGCATCAATGAGTTTTTTCCAAATTTCGGGTAGCTGCGACAAGGTTGCACCAAACATATCAATGCGTTGGCCACCCGTTATCTTGGTATAGAGGTCATATTCTTGAGCAATTTGGCCCATGGCGATAAGTTTAGTTGGAGTGATTTCACCACCAGCGACTCGCGGCACAATAGAATAAGTGCCGTCTTTTTGGATGTTGCCTAAGTAAGCATCATTGGTATCTTGCAATTGCACATGACCCAGATTTTGATCCAGCACATAATGATTTTGTAGGCTGGCAAATATGGACGCGGCTGCAGGTTTGCAAATATCACAGCCATATGCGTGACCACTGGCTGAAGGTTTGCCATGCAGAGTGATTAAGGTATTGAAATCATTAATGCCTTCGACATGACATAAGTGATACAAGGCTTGTCGGTCATGATCAAAATGGGCACAAATCCCAGCATTAAAGTCGAGCCCTGCTGCTTGTAAGGTTTGATCAATAATTTTTTGAACTAACGGTGCACAACCACCACAACCCGATGCTGCACGAGTACATGATTTGATTTCAGCCATTTTATGATTGCCAGCGGTCACGGCTTCAACAATGTCGCCCTTGGTCACTTGATGACAAGAACACACAATAGAAGTGTCTTTTAAATCGGCTTCGTTTTCTGCACCGGCTAGCAATAACTCAACTGCGGAACCTTCAATCTCGTCTTGAGACAAATAGCTATCGAGCAAGCGGCTGTAATCGCTGTTATCACCAATCAGCACTGCACCTTTTAAAAATTTACCGGTTTCGTCTAACCATAATTTTTTATAAATACCCGCTTGGTTATCAGATAACTCAACAAACTGTGCGTTATCAAAACCACGGCTAGCACCAATAGCGGCCACATCAACACCCAATAATTTAAGTTTGGTACTCATGTCTGCGCCAGTGAATGACTGCGACACGCTATTAGATGTTAATGAAGCAATATGCGAAGCGACCACTCGGGCCATTTGGTAACCAGGTGCCACTAAACCAAATATTTTTTGTTGCCATAACGCACACTCACCAATGGCGTAAACATCAGGCGCTGAGGTTAAACAGTAATCGTCAATTTCAATGCCGCCACGTTCACCGATACAGATATTTGAAACTCGAGCTAATGAATCTTGTGGACGAATACCGGCAGAAAACACAATCATGTCAGTTTCAAGATAAGACTCATCATTAAAGGTCATGCGGTGTATTGCCGTTTCACCGTCGATAATCGCAGTAGTCGCTTTTGAGGTATGTACACTCACACCGAGCTGTTCGATTTTACTGCACAGTAATTCACCCGCTTTATCATTTAGCTGAACGGGCATCAGTTGAGGCGCAAACTCTACAACGTGAGTTTTTACCCCAAGCTGCATCATGGCATTGGCGGCTTCTAGGCCTAATAGTCCTCCACCAACCACCACCCCAACTTGGCTGTTTTGGGCTGCAGCTTGAATCGCCTCAAGATCTTCAATGGTGCGATACACCAAGCACTGAGCGCGATCGTTACCCTGTATCGGTGGTACAAACGGAAATGATCCCGTTGCAAGTACTAAACGGGTATAAGAATAATGGTCACCTTGCGCGCTGGTCACCGTTTTGGCGGCAATATCAATTGCCGTAATAGGTGTATTCAAGTGAAGCGTAATGCCCCAATCTTGATAATCTTGCGCACTGGTTAACATCAATGGATCCGCGCTACCGGTCTCAAAATATTTTGACAGCTGCACTCGGTCATAAGCTGGACGCGGCTCTTCGCCAAACACGTGTACGTCAAACGTTTTATTGAGTCCTAAACTACACAATTGCTCAATAAAATGATGACCAACCATGCCATTACCAACGACCACTAACTTGGGTTTTGAGACTGCCATATCCAACTCCTTCATACCTTGGACCGTAAAACGCAAAATGGCGCCAACTCCGCTTAAAGAGTTGGCGCCATTGCCAGTTACAATCCCGATTTTTTAAATTTTACTGTTTGAATCTAAATGGATTAAAACCATTATCGACATTCAGTATCATACTGTGATGTTGCAGGCTCTATGCCAACAAATAAAAAACTATAACTACTTGATTCAGAATAAATTAAAACTCAACAACCTTTATGTTTTTACAATTGCATGTCCACTTTAGGGATAACCGCACCAACATGAGGCGCACCATCATTGCTCATTGCTAAAGTGACTGGTGATACCTGACTTTTTTGCGGACTGGCCACTGCAATAATTTGTGCCGACATTTGTGCCAAAGACAACCCTTTTTGCATCGCTTGTTGTTGAATAATTTGATGTGCTTTCGCTTCATCAAATCCTTGCGCCATAACAATTAATTTTGCTTGACTGTGCAATTTAATGCGGCGAATTTCATCATCCAATCTCTTAAATTCGGCTAGCGTTTTACTGGCTGCATCAAAACGTGCTTGAGCCAAACTAATAACACTGGTTAAGCGGTTAACGCTTAATATTTCTGGAATAAAAGTGATGCGACCACAATCAAGTAACTCGGTTAATGCTGTCTGCTGCCATGTTTTGGCATTGACAACTATTACCATAGGCTTGCTTGTTAATGTACGTTGGATTAGTGCTTGGATTTGAGCGTGCAATGTGTCGGTTAATATCAACAAGGTATCAAATGTTTGTTGGTGTAATCGTTGCTCAACTTGGCTTACAGAAGTCAGCACCGTGACATGTCCAAACGCAGCCAAACAAGCCTGATACTGTACAACTTCACAATCGACTACTGGAACGGCCGAGAAACTCGAGTCACAAAATATTAAACTGCGCATAACAACTCCCTGTTCTGCCATTGTTTTAGTGGACTATCTGCTGTATTAAAACGGTTTGTCCAACATTGTTGGCTTAAATTAACTGCTTGTTCTGTTGTAATAATTGCAGTTGTATTGAGTTCCGTCATAGCTGATTTACGGCTAAGTAATAGCAGCACAGTAGCCAAAGTGGCCGTAACACTGCTAAATGCTTGCTCAATCATGGTGCGTGACATTAATGATGTCAGCGCATCAGCAGAAAAAGGTTCTTGTTCGCGCCATAAAAGCGCAAGAATGTCGCTAGACAATTCAGCTTGGCCCACTTTTGCACCAGAAAAACCTTCTAATAACGTAGGGATAGATAAGCTCGATACCGCTATATTATCTGTCTGTCCGTTGACGACAGTTATCGTGGTAGCCACTCTTGGATTACACTCGGTTTCACCTTGTAAACCTTTAAAAATAGCCACACTGCCGGCGTGATATTCGCTTTTCTCAAATAAAATTTCGCATATTCCTTGGTGTACCGTATCTAACCCAGGGTGAAAATAACTGCGAAGGCTTATTGGTGCATTAGTTGGGTTCATGCAACGCGCTGCGGTTTGAATCAAACTGCGTAGACCTAATTCTTGATGTAATTGACGACACTCATCTAACACTGGGGCTAAATCACCGGCGCATACGTAAACAATGTTATCTGAATGCAACGCCACATTGGCCATTTGCGGTGTAGTACAACACGCAATATTAAGCGACGCTAAACACGATTCAACATGACGGCGATGAGGTAGAGCTTGGCTGTCACCGTGTAACATCACTCGAACCCCCTGTGTTGCTAATAACTTAGCGACGAGTAAAAGCCAAGGTAACTGCTCGCGCTTGCCCGCATACACAGGCCAGTCGATATCGACCTCAAGCGAATGCCAATCTTTGTCTACAGTGCGACGTAAACCGGCCACCATGCCTGATATTTCTTCAGTCGTTTCGCCGCGAACGCGCATGAGCATCATGGCACTGGCCATTTGTGCGCGCGTTGCTTTTCCTTTAGCAAAACCTTCAAGCAGCAAACATGCCTCGTCAAACGTTAATGCACGAGAGCCTTTTTCGCCCTTACCTAATGCTTTTATCAACAAACGAAAGTCAAACTCATCCACGGATGTCAGCGTTAACTCACCCATTTTAGGCATATAAAGCCTCGTACCCATATTCTAATGGGGGTTGTGTTGCAGCTACATCAATATCGGCAAGCAAAGCATTCAGCTGTTGACCTACAGACACCACGTCACCAATGATGATTAACGTCGGCCCAGAGTCTTTAATGGTAAACGCGGCATCGGCCATAGAAGCGACTGTGGCATAAGTAACAATTTGATTCGGTCTTCCACCATTGGTAACAAATGCTACCGGCAGATTAGCGCCACATTGAGCATCGAGTAACCCAATTGAAATGCTTGCCGCTTGTTCTTTACCCATATAAAACACTAACGTAGATTGCGCCGCTAACAATGCTTGCCACTGAGTTGGAGCATTGGCATTATCGGCATCGGTCATTTTGGTGCCGGTGATCAGCGTGACACTACGGGCCATACCACGATACGTTAATGGAATGCCGGTACTTGATGCACAACCTAACGCTGCGGTAACACCTGGAATAAATTGCGAACGGATACCATTTTGTGCAAGGTAAAGCGCTTCTTCTGCACCTCTACCAAAAATATGCGGATCGCCGCCCTTTAAGCGCACCACTTTTAATCCTTGCTGCGCCAATGTCAGTAATAATTCATTAATATCGTCTTGCTTTTTACTCGGTTGACCACAGCGTTTACCCACAAAGTGACGCTGACAACTCGGGGTTACTAACGTCAAAATGTCACTACTCACCAGGCTGTCAAACACCAACGCTTCAGCTTGTTCCACTATTCTAGCGGCCTTAAGTGTCATTAACTCTAATTGACCACAACCCGCACCAACAATAGCCACATCACCCGCGTGTAATTCATTTGCGGCATGCCCTAAAGCATTTATAGATTGATGACCTTTTATCATTGCTTCTACTGTTTTCATTAGGCTACGTCCTCTGCTACTGATGGTTGATGGTCAATGTCGGAATAAGATTCGCAATAAGATAAGGCATCTATCCAACTCTGCTTGGCACACTGCTTAACTTCACTATGACAACTGCCACATTGACGGCCGCAGCCGAGTAATAACTGGGTGCTATCTAACGCCTGCTCAAAACTGATATTCGCTAAACCGTCACTCATCACTTGGTCGTTAAATTGTTGATTGATTTCGTCGTTAATGTTCGCTTCGGTTACCCCTGTACAAGCGCAGATTAACGGACTATTTCCGGCTTTTATTTGCTGATGTAGCTGTTTAATTAACTGTTTATCGACAGGCTTACCAATAAAATCATTCATCTGATATAGGGCCACATTCACTTGAGTATGAGACAATACTTTTAATGCCTTAAGTAATCCTTTATCCATATTGCATTGGATATATAAAGACTGCCCATCTACCATTAAAGTCCACTTAAGTGAATGCACAGTCGCTTGATACGCAAAGCCGTCGTCGGTATCAGTAAAACCGATGTGACGACACACTCCGTTCTCTAGCGTTTGTGCAACTTGCCAACATAGCCCGTGAGCAGAAGAGTCGTGTTGACCAAAAACCACCCCTTGCAGCGCAAGTTCAACAGGGGTTAATGTCACGGGTTGACACTTAAACCCAGGTTGTTTTGATATTGGGTCGACACGTGCATCTAATGCTTGATTCACGCCTTTTGTCAGCGAAAACTGTGCAGACCAATGCATTGACATCAAAGCCATATTTGTCGGTATGTCATCATCGACAACAGCGCGAGCCATCGTGAATGAGGCATGGGTAAAAAGGTCGGGGTTAGCGGTCTCTGTGGAGTATTGTTCAATTTGATTTTGAATAGCTTCAATGCGGACCAAGACACCTTCTGTTAACGACAATGCACTGAGTTGTGATGAATGCAGGTGAACGACAGGCTCAGGAATACTGGCTCGTAAGCTAGCAATATGTCCGGTGCGAGTCATGGTATGCCACTGATCTCGGCTGCGGCCAGTGTTTAATAACAAGGTGTTACTCGGTAATGATTGTTGCGGAACACTAACAACCGCAGGCGCAACAAACTGCGCTTTACCCGTCGCGGTAGCAAACTCTCCCTGGTTAAAAACTCGCACGTTTTGTTGACCAATTTGTGTCACCGAAGCAATAGGCCATTGTGTCGGTGCTAGTGCATCATATTGTGCTTTGGATAACTCTGTTAGCCCAGTAAGATCAAACACCTTAGTTGGAAATACCTGTTTAACCTTCGCCGATAAGGCTGCAAACTCGCTAAATATGCTGGCATTGTCATCAAACTCAAAACCATCAAAGCCCATTTTGTTAGCTACTTGGCTAACGGCCCACCAATCTGGTTTAGCTTGCCCTTTTGCAGTGATAAAGCCGCGTTGACGAGTAATAGTGCGCTCACTATTAGTGACGGTACCGCACTTTTCTGACCAGCCTTGAGCTGGGAGTAATACATCAGCAAGTTTGGCGGTATCAGAATCAGGACTGATTTCAGACACCACCACAAAAGGACAATCGGCTAATGCTTGTGCTATTTTTTCACTGTTGGGCAAAGACACCACAGGATTGGTACCCATAATCCAAATCGCTTTGATTTTACCTTCGGCAAGGGCATCAAACATCTCAACTGCAGCCAATCCTTTTTGATCCGCAATACTATCAACTTTCCAAAAATCAGCTAATAACTGCTGCTCCGGTTGTGAAAAACCCATATGGCATGCTAACTGAGTGGCCAACCCACCAACCTCACGACCGCCCATGGCATTAGGCTGCCCTGTTAACGAAAAAAAACCACAACCAGCTTGACCAATGTGCCCTAACGCGAGGTGGCAGTTAATCATCGCATTGGTTGCATCGGTGCCAATGGTTGACTGATTAACCCCCTGACAAGATGCCGTAAGTACTTTTTTATTGTTGGCTACAAGTTGATAGAATTGCGTCAGCTGAGTGACTGAAACACCGACTTGCGTGGCAAGATCGGCTAAATTGGCACTTAATTGTTGTGCTTGCAAAACCACAGTATCAAAGCCTTCTGTATGTGCGGCAATATACGCGTGGTCGACACGATTTTGATCTGCTAGGTAACCGAGTAAGCCATGAAATAAGGTTAAATCAGCACCCGGTTTAATGGCTAAATGTAAGTCTGCTTGTTTTGCTGTGGCTGTTGATAACGGGTCGATTACCACTAGCTGAGCATTATTGGCTTTTTTTGCGGCTAAAATTCGCTGAAAAAGAACGGGATGAGTCCAAGCGGTATTGGCCCCTACAAGCACTATCACATCAGCTTGCTCTAGATCGTCGTAACATCCAGGAACGACATCTTCACCAAAGGCACGCTGCATTGCGCTCACCGCTGACGACATACATAAGCGTGAGTTAGTATCGACGTTAGCCGTTTTTAAAAAGCCTTTAGCAAACTTGTTGGCAACATAATAATCTTCAGTGAGTAATTGGCCAGAAAGATACAGTGCGACTGAATCTGGACCATGTTCTGCAATGGTTTTCGCAAAGGTATCAGCAATTACGGTGCTCGCCTTGTCCCAATCAAGTGGCATACCAGAACGAAGTTTAGGGTAACGCAGTACATTGGGTTGGGCTAAACTGTCGAGTAAGCGTTCACCTTTGGCACATAAATGACCGTAATTAGCTGGATGCTTGTTGTCACCGACTAGTATTAAATCTGCAGCATCGACATCGGTCCAATTCGGTTTATTTGAAGACACGCTAACACCGCATCCGACACCACAATAAGCACAACTTGATTGGACCACTGACATACATCTACCCTTTCACTTTGACTATCTCATGGGTAAGGTACTGCGAAAGCTGTGCCAGAAAATTAACTCACTGATTTATAATAGAAATGGATATTTAGATAAATAAAGGATTACAACATTTGCGCAACAAAAGTGCATTGACTGCGCTGTTATGTAGCGCATCTAATTGAAATCAAAAGACTTTAAATACCTATAAAGAGGTATAAAAATAAAAGTGAGATGTATACTCTTGAGGAATAAAAACAAAAATACCGACATTATGTCGGTATTTTCAAGCTATCTAAGATAACTTATTTTGCAGTACGGCCATCATCGTGGCATGTATCACATGTTGGCTTTTCGCCTACTTTTGCTTCATGTGGCGCATGACAATCAGCACACATAAGTAACCCATCATGTGGCTTATGGTTATCATCCATTTCAGCTAGTGAACCATGACAACTTTGACATTGTTCAAATTCATAAGCGCCATCTTTTGATGGTTCACCATCAGCGTGACAGTTTTCACAGCCACCCATTTCAACGTGAAACTCTGCGAGGGTCTCATCAGCAGCAAATGATGCAGAAGACATCATCATTACCGCGAAACCAGCCGCAAACAATGCACTTAGTAGTTTATTGCTCACTATTCATTCCTCCAATTTAGTGTGTGTCCGCATTCTTTTATCTGACGCGGATCAGCACACTGCAACACGACACTTTGCTTAAGGGTTATTCAACAACTTTGTTTATAAACCGTTTATCAAAGATTTATAAACAATCTCAAATTAACTGACAATATAAACGTAGTTAATCAATCCACTTTAAGCAAAATTAATTTAGATTAAGTAATAATAGCAGCGATAATTAGATGAAGATGTGCGCTATATCATGTAACTCGATGGTTTTTAGTCAATAAATCATCTTAAGACCAGAAATAAGCTAATACAGCAAAGACTAATGTATTGGCTTATAGCCAATAAAAAAGCCCCAATCGATATTGCGGCTACATTTACACATATAACAACTTAGTGTTTATATTAACTGCGAGACTTTTCTAAGCGAGCAAGTAAACTAGAAGTATCCCAGCGATTACCTTTCATTGCTTGAACTTCAGAATAAAATTGATCAACTAATGCGGCTACCGGTAAATGGCTACCATTACGACGGGCTTCATCTAATGCAATACCCAAATCTTTACGCATCCAATCGATAGCAAAACCAAAATCATATTGACCTTGCCACATCGTTTTATAGCGATTTTCCATCTGCCAGCTTTGTGCCGCGCCTTTGCTGATCACTTCAATCACTTTTAAGCCATCTAAACCAGCACTTTTAGCAAAATGAAGTCCCTCTGCGAGGCCTTGCACTACACCAGCAATACAAATTTGGTTAACCATTTTAGTCAACTGCCCCGCCCCAACTGGCCCTAACAATTCAGCGCAGCGGCTGTATGCCGATATGACGGGTTTAACAGTATCAAAATGAGCTTGGTCACCACCCATCATCACCGTTAACGCACCATTTTCGGCACCGGCTTGACCACCTGAAACTGGCGCGTCTAAGAATGCGATGTTAAGTGGCTCAATGTACGCGGCAATTTCACGTGCAACATCTGCTGAAGCGGTAGTATGGTCAACTAAAATAGCACCAGCATGCATACCATGCACAATCCCATGTTCACCTAATACTACTTGACGTAGGTCATCATCATTACCCACACAGGTAAAAACAATGTCTTGGCCTTGGGCGGCATCTTTTGGTGTATCAGCCTTCTTACCACCATATTGTTCAACCCACTGAGTCGCTTTAGCCCCGGTACGGTTATAAACAGTAACGTCGTGACCCTGTTTAACCAAATGTCCCGCCATCGGGAACCCCATAACGCCTAAACCAATAAATGCTACCTTGGCCATGATTTCCCCTTATTTATTCAACTGAAGGTTTAACGTGAGCTTCCATTTCGGCACCGATACGTTTACGCATATCCATCAATCTCAATGCACTATCACGTAAGCGAACATCATCAGCGGTGGCTGGTATCCACTCAGGAACCGATGTCGGATGTCCTTCATCGTCTACTGCTACCATAATAACAATACAGTGGGTTGTCAGATGACGTTCAGATTCTTTAGGATCGCCTGCTTTTACATCAATGGCAATGTGCATAGACGTTGTACCGGTATAAATAACTTTGCCAGTCACTTCAACAATATTACCCACATGGATAGGCTTAACAAATCGAATGCCGCCAGCATAAACAGTAATACAATATTTACCGCTCCAGCCTGCTGCTGCTGCATAAGCGGCTAAATCGATCCATTTCATTACTGCACCGCCGTGAACCTTACCGCCAAAATTGACATCTGCAGGTTCTGCCAGAAAACGTAATGTAAGTTGTCTATCTTTACCGGCCATAATAGATCCTATTAAATAAGTTTCATTACTTATCAGTCTACGCTAAATCATCATTTAACGGGAATTGATAAATACTAATGTGACAAAAAAACAAATAAAAAAGGGAAGATTTTCATCTTCCCTTATTGGCATTAACTCGATTAAATTTTCTTAAACAGTAACGAACCGTTTGTGCCACCAAAGCCAAATGAATTACATAAGGCATAGTCAAACTGATGTCGACGTGAAGTGTGGGCAACAAAATCTAAATCGCACCCTTCATCTGGATTATCTAAGTTGATTGTTGGCGGTACGTGTTGGTCACGCAGTGCAAGCAAAGTAATAATGGCTTCAACAGCGCCTGCTGCACCTAATAAATGTCCGGTCATGGATTTAGTCGAACTCACCAATACATCATAAGCATGTGGTCCAAATACCGATTTAACCGCGGCAGCTTCAGCTTTATCGCCTGCATTGGTTGAAGTGCCATGAGCATTAATGTAACCCACTTGTTCTTTTTGGATCTGTGCATCATTAATGGCATTAACCATTGCAGCCGCAGCACCTGCACCATCACTTGGTGGTGATGTCATGTGGAATGCATCACCACTCATGCCAAAACCGACTAACTCACCGTAAATTTTTGCACCACGCGCTTTAGCACGCTCGTACTCTTCCATCACAATCACACCCGCGCCATCGCCAATGACAAAGCCATCACGGTCTTTGTCCCAAGGACGGCTTGCTGCTGTTGGATCGTCATTACGAGTAGATAATGCTTTAGCGGCACTAAAACCTGCGACACCTAATGGGCTCGTCACATCTTCTGCGCCACCGGCCACCATCACATCAGCATCACCATAAGCAATGGTTCGTGCAGCAAAACCAATATTGTGAACACCTGTAGTGCAGGCTGTAGTCACGGCAAAGTTAGGACCTGTCATGCCATACATAATCGACAAGTGTCCGGCAATCATATTGATAATAGTGCTTGGCACAAAAAAGGGTGACACTTTACGTGGTCCACCATTTAATAATGCAGAATGGCCTTGTTCAATTAACCACATACCCCCCATACCAGCACCAATAGCGGTACCTATACGAGCTGGGTTTTCTTGGCTCATATCTAA
Source organism: Shewanella sp. SG44-2 (assembly GCF_014164215.1). Classification (NCBI taxonomy): domain Bacteria; kingdom Pseudomonadati; phylum Pseudomonadota; class Gammaproteobacteria; order Alteromonadales; family Shewanellaceae; genus Shewanella; species Shewanella sp. SG44-2. Next base: position 11,795 of record NZ_JACJEU010000024.1, on the reverse strand, counting down.
GCCTGAATCTTTTACTGCTTGAATGCCTGCAGCCATGCCGTATTGGATAAATAAATCCATTTTACGAGCATCTTTTTTGGTTAGGTATTGTTCGACATCAAAATCTTTCACAGAGCCACTGAAACGAGTACCAAATTCACTAGCATCAAACTTAGTGATTGGAGCAATACCACTCTTACCTGCCAATAAGGCATTCCAAGTAGACTCGACATCATTACCCACAGGAGTCACTAGGCCAAGACCTGTGATGACGACACGACGTTTAGACATGATATTCACCTTTAAATAAAATCTGCCACGATGCCATTATTGCGATTTAGCTAAAGAAGTATAAGGAGGGATGTTCTAATGCAATAAAATGGAACGAGCGTTTACAAATGCTTTAAACAAAAACAGGCGGCATAAATGCCGCCTGTTTTTGTGAATTCTTGATTACTGATTCTTAGAAACGTAATCGATCGCTGCTTGAACAGTAGTGATCTTTTCAGCTTCTTCGTCAGGGATCTCGGTATCAAACTCTTCTTCTAGAGCCATAACCAATTCAACAGTGTCTAGAGAATCAGCGCCTAAATCGTCTACAAAAGAAGCAGCTGATTTAACGTCTTCTTCTTTAACGCCAAGTTGTTCGATGATGATTTTCTTTACACGTTCTTCGATGTTGCTCATTAGTTTTCTTTCCTATTCAAATTACGCACTTGCGTAAGATTGCGAGTAGTTTATTCGAATTAGATAACAATGCAAGCTTAGATTTTGTGGTCTAACCACAAAAATTAACATTGAATTGTCTCTAACACTGACTCAAATGAAGGTAGTTGCCTACCTATCGCCCTTAAACCATGTACATACCGCCATTCACATGCAATGTTTCGCCTGTGATATAAGCGGCTGAATCCGAGGCCAAAAACAATACTGCATTGGCAATTTCTTGTGCTTGCCCTAATCGTTCCATCGGAACTTGCGACATAATAGCTTGTTGCTGCTCAACTGTCAGCTCATCTGTCATGTCTGTCTGGATAAATCCAGGTGCAATAGCATTCACTGTTATTTGACGAGATGCAACCTCTCTTGCAAGAGATTTTGTAAATCCGATCAAACCAGCTTTAGCTGCCGAGTAATTTACTTGGCCAGCATTACCCATTGTACCTACTACAGAACCGATACTGATAATACGTCCGAAACGTTTTTTCATCATAGATCGCATTACTGGTTTAGACAATTTAAATAGGGATGTCAAATTCGTGTCAATAATATCTTGCCACTCATCATCTTTCATCCGCATTAATAAATTGTCACGGGTAATACCCGCATTGTTGATAAGAATATCAACTTCACCTGCTTTTTCTTTGATCTGGCTATATAAATCAGCAACAGATTGAGAATCAGTGACATTTAACACCATCCCAAAGCCTTTGTCACCTAAGTATGCTTGAATCGCCGCAGCACCTTTTTCACTGGTTGCAGTACCGATAACCATCGCACCAGCTTGTACTAATGATTCAGCAATCGCACGCCCAATACCACGACTAGCACCTGTTACTAGGGCAACTTTACCGTCTAAATTAATGCTAAAGCTCATATCAACTCCTTTATTCGACTAATGCAGCAAATGAAGCAGCATCATTGACCGCTTGAGCGGATATCGATTTATTAATTCTTTTTGTTAAACCGGTTAATACTTTACCCGGTCCACACTCTATTAATTTTGTAACACCTTGTGTCGCCATAAATTCAACAGACTCACTCCAACGCACTGGGCAATATAACTGACGCACTAATGCATCTTTAATTGCCTGTGAATCCGTCGGCATGGCCACATCAACATTGTTAACAACATTAATGGTAGGCTCTGAGAATGTCACTTCAATTAAGGCTTTAGCGAGTTCATCAGCGGCTGGCTTCATTAGTGCACAATGTGATGGCACACTCACAGGCAATGCTACTGTCATTTTGGCCCCAGCAGCTTTACATGCTGCTGCTGCGCGTTCAACAGCCGCTTTCTCACCGGCTATCACGACTTGCCCAGGGCTGTTGTAGTTAACAGGGCTTACCACGCTACCTTCAGCAGACTCTGCACATGCTTTAGCAATAGCATCATCATCAAGACCAATAATGGCAAACATGGCACCAGAACCTGCTGGTACAGCTTGTTGCATTAATTTCCCGCGTAGCTCAACTAATTTAACGGCATCGGTAAATTCAATCACACCGGCGCATACTAAAGCAGAATATTCACCAAGGCTGTGGCCTGCTAATAAAGAAGGCATAGTCTTGTTAGATGCTTGATATGCACGCCAAATAGCCACGCTTGCAGTGAGCAATGCTGGTTGGGTTTTATCTGTTTCATTTAAGGTTTCAGCTGGGCCATTGGCAACAAGATCCCATAAATCATAACCTAACGCGTCACTCGCTTCGGCAAAGGTTTTGCCGATAACATCGTTAGATTGAGCTAATTCAGCTAACATTCCTACGGCCTGTGAACCTTGGCCAGGAAATACAAAAGCAACATTTTCCATAAACGCTTACCTGTATAAAATTAATTTGAAAATTAAAAACGAACTAAAGCACTGCCCCAAGCAAAACCACCGCCAAATGCTTCGAGTAGTAATAAATGTCCACGCTGAATTCGACCATCACGCACCGCTTCATCTAATGCGATAGGCACCGATGCGGCAGAAGTATTACCGTGTCTCGCTAAAGTCAGCACGACTTTATCTAGACTCATGTGCAACTTTTTAGCCGTGGCATTAATAATGCGGAAATTAGCTTGATGCGGCACTAGCCAGTCAATTTCTGATTTATCGACATTATTAAGACGCAAGGTTTCAGTGACCACATTAGACAGCTGGGTAACTGCAACTTTAAAAACATCGTTGCCTTTCATGGTCATAAAGCCAACAGCTTCAGAACTTTCGTTAGCACGAGGAGGGAAAGAACATTTTAATAAATCCCCTTGGCTGCCATCTGCATAGATATGCGTAGCAATGATACCAGGTGTATCACTAACGCCAATAATCGCTGCGCCGGCGCCATCGCCAAATAAAATGACGGTAGAGCGATCAGCAGGATCGCACATCCGTGACAATACGTCAGAACCTATAACCAGTACTTTTTTAGCAGAACCTGTTTTTACAAATTGATCCGCGACCGATAAAGCATAGATAAATCCAGAACACGCGGCAGCAATATCAAAGGCAGGAATATTTTTGACGCCTAAAAGGGCCTGAATTTCGCATGCAGCTGCAGGAAATGCGTTTGATGCACTGGTGGTTCCACAAACAATCATATCGAGATCGCTAGCTTCGATTCCTGCCATTTCAAGCGCTTTTAGTGCCGCTTGATAACCCATTGTTGAAACCGATTCGTCTGATGCAGCAATGCGCCGCTCAGAAATACCGGTTCGGTCAACAATCCATTGGTCACTGGTTTCAACCATTTTTTCGAGATCTTGATTGCTACGAACTTGCACAGGTAGATAGCTACCTGTTCCGAGAATTTTTGTGTGCATATATGAGATCAGCTATTGATGTCTAAAAGAATCGACTCCAAACGATCTTTAATCATTTCAGGAAGACGACGTTTTGCTTCTGTTGCTGCTAAATTTAATGCTTGTAAAAATGCAGCTTCATCCGCGTTACCATGACTCTTTACTACTATTCCGCGCAATCCTATCAGACTTGCACCGTTATAGTGGTCGGGGTTCATCTTACTAAGAACAGCTTGTATGCGTGGAGCGATGAGTTTGGAGAGTAAACGAACAAAAAAACCGTCATTTAAGCCGCGTTTTAATTGATGTACTAAAAGTTTTGCAATGCCTTCAGAAGTCTTTAAGGTGATATTACCGACAAAGCCATCACAAACAATCACATCCACATTACCAGTGTAAATCTCATCACCTTCGACAAAGCCAATATAATTAACTTGTTCGGTGTGCTGTAAAATTTGTCCGGCCTGTTGAACCTGATCGTTCCCCTTAATGGCTTCAATACCCACATTAAGCAAAGCGACTTTCGGGCGAGATTTCTTATGGACGGCTTCACATAAGACAGATCCCATAATGGCAAACTGGAATAAGGTCTCAGAATCACAAGATACATTGGCCCCTAAATCCAGCAGATAAACTGGCTTGCCCGTCATTGCTGGTAAGCAAGAAACAAGAGCGGGTCTATCAATACCCGGCAATGTTTTTAATAACACCTTAGCCATTGCCATCAACGCACCAGTATTACCAGCACTAACGCAGGCTTCCGCTTTTCCGTCACGCACAAGTTCAAGCGCTATTCTCATAGAACTGTTTTTACGTGAACGCAAAGCATGAATGGGCCTATCGCACATTGTCACGACTTCAGTGGTGTGGATTATTTCAATTCTGGATAAATCAGCTGAATGAGCTTGGGGGAGGTATTTTTCTATTTCGGTTTTATCGCCAACCAAAATAATATTTAAAGAGGTATGAAATTTCAGTGCCTGCATCGCTGCAGGCACTGTCACGTGGGGACCGTGATCGCCCCCCATCGCATCTAACGCAAGCGTCAGATTTGTCATCAGATAATCAACAAATTACTTGTTGATAACCTTTTTACCGCGGTAAAAACCATCAGCAGTCACGTTGTGACGTAGATGTAATTCACCGCTAGTAGCGTCTACTGATAATTGAGCAGTGCTCAATGAATCATGTGAACGACGCATGCCGCGCTTTGAACGTGACTTTTTATTCTGTTGTACAGCCATTGGACCTGTCTCCTACGATTACTTGCTCTTCAGTTTTTCTAACACTGCAAACGGATTTGGACGCTCCTCATGAGCGGGTTCGATCTCGCCTACAACTATATCTTTCGATCCAGACTTACAACTATTATCATCGTGCATCGGGATGATAGGCATAGCGACTATCAATTCATCTTCAATCAATTGATGCAGACGTACTTCACCAATCTCATTACACTCAATTGGATCATACGCATCCGGGAGCTCATCGATTTCTGCCTCAGTCTTACAAGGACTAAAACAAAAGTCGACCGTAACCTCGGTAGTAAATTGTGTCATGCAACGTTGACATAGCAGAGTGAGCTCCGTCACAGCCTTCCCGCGAAGGTAGACTATCCCCTGTAAATCGACGCCACATTCCAACGACACAACTACGTCGGAACAGTCGCCGGCACATAACTCGCTTAATCGCTTTAGTTGCTTACCTAAAATGATACCTTCGTATCGAAGGCCACTTGAAGCAGCGCGTATAGGATCAATTGAAACCGGTATCTTTACTGTTTGCATAAGGCGCGCATATTATAGTTTGAAAACGCTGGAGTCAAAGAAAATTTCCGTAAAATACGGTAATCTCACCTAACTAGGAACTTTAGGTACTCTTTAAATCCGGCATTGAATTTGAAAGTTGGCAAATTTTACCGAACCAAACCCCATCACACAAGCATTACTCGAGAAAAATGATCCATTTGCATAGATGAATACAGTAAACTGACTAATATTCTGTTATTAGCCACTCAATAATGAAACAAAACCAATGAAATTCAATCTTGTACTTGCTTCAACCTCACCTTTTCGCCAGCAGCTATTGCAAAAATTAATGCTGCCTTTTACTTGTGTTAACCCAGATATTGATGAAACGCCAATAAAAGATGAGACAGCGTTAGCATTGGTTAAACGCTTAGCAGAGCAAAAAGCATTAGCTGGAGCGAATTTAATTGATGAAACATCGGTACCGCAAATAATAATTGGTTCAGACCAAGTCGCGTTGATTAACGGTAAGATTATCGGTAAACCTTATACTGTAGACAATGCGATAGCTCAATTAAGCTCGGCATCTGGTCAATCTATTACTTTTTATACTGGTCTTGCTGTATTCAATAATGCCAATCAGCAAATGATATCTTGTGTCGAACCGTTTACGGTTCATTTTAAACACTTATCTACTGCGCAAATTCGCTATTACGTGGATGCTGAGCAGCCGTTATATTGTGCTGGGAGTTTTAAATGCGAAGGATTAGGTATTGCCTTATTTAATCGTTTAGAAGGTGACGATCCAAATAGCTTAATTGGACTACCATTAATTAAACTTATTGATTTACTCTCACAGCACGGTGTCGATATTCTCAGCCAAGCACCAGAATGCTCAATCAATTAATATTGATACCAAATCTAATAAGGGTGCATTCGTTAAGGTAATAACGTTTGCGCTTGATATGGGGACGATAAGAGGTTTAACACCGAGATAAACTAAGCAGCATATAAAGGCTTATGTTTTACAGCGTCGAACACTTATGATTCGACGCTGTATTACGTCTCTGGCAAAGCATCATCCAGAAAAATTAAAGGTAGTCATGTATCGCCAGAGGCTGGTCGACAATCGCACGTGGGTTTAACGTTTTCAATCTAGCTTCATTATGCGCACCATAACTGACACCAATACTCGCCATACCAGCATTATTGGCCATCGTTAAATCATGAATGGAATCTCCAATCATAATGGCTCTGTCGGCAGCGACATTAAAATGACTCAATAATGAATGCAGCATCTCAGGGTGCGGTTTACTTTTAGCATCATCTGCACAACGTGTCGCATGAAAATACTGCCCTAAGCCTGTTAATGCTAATACCTTATCTAGGCCATCTCGTCCTTTACCGGTCGCAACAGCTAATTGATAACCAGCCGCATGTAGATTAATAATGAGCGACTCTACACCCTCAAACAGAGGTGTAGGTTGCTCATTGGCAACATGATGACGTCGATAGCAATCAATAATCTGTTGATGGTTTTGATAACCAGCAAATAAAATCGGCATGATTTTAGGTAAAGATAAACCGATGACATCTCTAATTTGTTGTTCAGTGGGTATAGGTAACATTAATTCTTGTGCTACATGTTGCATACAAGACACTATTTTACCTACGGTATCCATTAGGGTGCCATCCCAATCGAAAATGACCAGTTCATAAGCTTTATCTTTAATGTTCAATATTATGCCCTAATTCATTTGCACATATCTGTGGGTGTTATACTCTTTTCAATTTATCAAGAGTACTCAATAACACAGGGTCTAAAGGCGCTTTAACTTGCATGATTTCATCATTTTCTGGATGAGTGAATTTAAGTTCAGCCGCATGTAAAAATAGACGGTCTAATCCTAAAGCACGCATGCTATCGTCAAATTGCTGTTCGCTGTATTTATCATCGCAAGCAATTGCATGGCCAGCATACTGACAATGTACTCGTATTTGATGGGTTCGCCCTGTAACAGGACTCGCCTTCACTAAAGTACAGCCTTGATAACGTTGCATGATCTTATAGCGAGTTTCTGACTCTTTACCCTCTTTATTAACCCGCACGATTCGCTCGCCCGACTTTAAGGTAATTTTTAATAGCGGTGCTTTAACCACTTTATCACTTGCCTGCCATTCACCACGCACCAAGGCTAAATAATCTTTTTGCATGGTTTTGCTGCGTAATTGCTCATGTAAATGCTTTAGCGCACTACGCTTCTTAGCCACAAGCAGTACACCGGAAGTATCTTTATCTAATCGATGTACTAACTCTAAAAATTTTTGCTGTGGTCGCAGTGAACGTAATCCTTCAATCACACCATAATCAACACCGCTGCCACCGTGTACAGCAATACCAGCAGGCTTGTTTAACACAATAAGATGATTATCTTCATGGATAATACGATCTTCAAGCTGTGACACTCTGGATAAATTAGGAGATGGTGCCTTACGATTGTCTTTTTCGGCAACACGAACAGGCGGTACCCTTACGATGTCACCAATTTGTAATTTGTATTCAGGCTTGATGCGTTTTTTATTTACCCGCACTTCCCCTTTACGCACAATCCGATAGATCATGCTTTTAGGAACACCTTTTAATTTAGTTAGCAAAAAATTATCGATTCGTTGTTCAAAATGATCTTCGTCGATAGTCACGTATTCAACTTGGGGGGTAGTTTCAGTATTCATGATGCGCCATATAGTGGTAACCCCAATAGTGTACCTTATCTTGTAAATGATTGGCTATTGCTGCATCAGACTTGAAATAAATACATGAAAGAATATGGGCTTTTGATTGCTGAAAATAACGTTTGTTGCTATATTTGCCCACAGGTTGAGAGTAAACAGTGGATAAAGTGTTCACAACTTTCACCAAATGCGAAACACTAGCAGTTAGAAAAATGAACCTAATCGGTAGCAACTCATTGATTTGCAAATTGTATTAATTAAAAAACGACAAAAACCGTTTGTGCAATTAAACCGTAAGTTTTGAATAAAGATTTCAATTTAACTGTAGTAAATCGCCCCAAATTCGAACAACATTTTAGCTTGTTATCAAACAAACCGATTCGACTTGGGCATTAACGGATTAAAATACCATAATTTATGGGGTTGGTTGCTAGTCAACCAATTCCTTGTTTTTGTAAACATTAGAAAATAAGCCATAAATAGGATGCGACACGCAGTGATTGCGTTTTACAGTAATGAGCACCTAATTGCCTGGATCTAGCCGTGAGGTTATACCGATTAATTCAGGCCCGTAATGCAGAAAAATCGTGTTGTTTGATGACCTCATTTAGAAGAATCACGTCATCATGAAACGTATGTTAATTAATGCAACTCAATCAGAAGAGTTGCGCGTAGCCCTAGTAGATGGGCAAGAACTGTATGATTTAGACATTGAAAGTCCTGGTCACGAACAGAAAAAATCAAATATCTATAAAGGTAAAATCACTCGAGTAGAACCGTCACTTGAAGCTGCATTTGTTGATTACGGTGCAGACCGTCACGGTTTTTTACCTCTCAAAGAAATTGGTCGCGAATACTTCCCAAAAGGTTATTCATTCCAAGGCCGTCCAAACATTAAAGAAGTGTTACAAGAAGGCCAAGAGGTCATCGTTCAGATAGATAAAGAAGAACGAGGCAACAAAGGCGCTGCACTAACTACTTTTATTAGTCTTGCTGGATCTTATTTAGTCTTAATGCCAAATAACCCTCGTGCTGGCGGTATTTCTCGTCGTATCGAAGGTGATGAACGTACAGAACTAAAAGAAGCAATGGCTGAGTTAGAAGTACCTAATGGTATGGGCTTGATTGTGCGTACTGCTGGTGTTGGCAAAGAATCAACAGAGCTAAAGTGGGACTTAAAAGTACTACAACATCATTGGGATGCTATTCAAGAAGCGGCTCAAAGTAAAGCTGCACCATTCTTAATCCACCAAGAAAGTAACGTGATTGTTCGCGCTATTCGTGACTATTTACGTCGTGATGTAGGCGAAATCCTTATCGATCACCCACGTATTTTCGAAGAAGCTAAATTGCATATTGGTTTAGTGCGTCCTGATTTTGTTGAACGTGTAAAGCTATATGACTCAGAAGTACCACTGTTTACTCACTTCCAAATAGAGTCTCAAATTGAGTCAGCGTTCCAACGCGAAGTGCGTTTACCTTCAGGTGGATCAATTGTAATTGACCCAACAGAAGCATTAACGTCTATCGATATCAACTCAGCCCGTGCAACTAAAGGCGGCGACATTGAAGAAACTGCACTAAACACTAACCTTGAAGCTGCTGATGAAATTGCTCGTCAATTACGTCTTCGTGATTTAGGTGGTTTAGTGGTTATCGACTTTATCGATATGACACCTGTTCGTCATCAGCGTGAAGTTGAAAATCGTTTACGTGATGCAGTACATCATGACCGTGCTCGTGTGCAATTAGGTCGTATTTCTCGATTTGGTTTGATGGAAATGTCGCGTCAGCGTCTACGTCCATCGCTAGAAGAGTCTGCCGCTCATTTGTGCCCTCGTTGTCATGGTCAAGGCACTATTCGTAGTACCGAATCTTTAGCATTGTCGATTTTACGATTAATGGAAGAAGAAGCCATTAAAGAAAACACCACACAAATCGAAGCGATTGTGCCTGTTGATGTTGCTGCGTTCTTACTAAACGAAAAACGTAAAGCGATTCGTATTACAGAAGAGCGCCACCAAGTTGAAGTGTACATCATTCCAGATGCACACATGCAAACACCAGATTACCGTGTAGTGCGTCGTAAGAGTGATGATGAAGTCAGTGAATCTAGCTATAAGCGAGTAGAACAGCCTGTCGCAAAATTGTATGAGCCTCGCAAGCTTGAGCGTGCAGCATCTCCTGAACCTGCATTAAAAGGCTTCGCAGCGCCACAAAAAGCAGCTGAAGATACAGTAAATGTCGCTCCTGTGGCAACGTCTAATCAGCCAAGTTTATTCACTCGAATGATCTCTGCCATTAGCGCTTTATTTTCTGGAAGTGAAGCTGAGGTTAAAGAGACCAAAGCAGCAGTATCTACTAAAGAGTCGACTCAAACTAACACTCGTCGTAACACCCGTCGTAATGACACTCGTAACGACAGCGCTAACCGTAATGACAAACGCAATGACAGTCGCCGTCAACGTAATGACAGCGACAAATCGAAAGACGGCGCAGAAGCTCGTTCTCAGAATAAGCGTAATGAACGTAATAGCAGAAATACAGTTCAAGATGACAACGCCAAAAACAAACCGAAAACTGAGAAAGTTGACAAGCCATTAGCTGTCAATGAAACCAAAGCAACAGATGCTAAAGTTGCCGAAGTTAAAGTCGCTACAGAAAAATCTCCAAAACAAGAAGCTGCTCGTGAGCGTCGCCAACGTCGTAATTTACGTCGTAAAGTGCGTATTGAAAACGAACAGAGTGAAGCATTACCAACAACCGATGTTAATGATAATAAATCAACTGAGCAATCAGTTGAGGTAATGACATCAGAACCTAAAGCGGTAGAGTCAAAAGTAGCTGAAGATAAAACATCAGAAACGAGAGCGCCACGCAGTCGTCGTCAACCTCGTAAAGAGAAGACTGAACAGGCGGTTGAAGCACCAGCTGAAAATGAAACAGAGCAAGCAACTGATCCAGTTACTGAAGTAGCAAATGTTACCAGTACTGCTGCTCCAGTTGAAACTGACGCTACTGCCGTGGTTGAAGTAAAAGCAGAAACAACTCAAGCAGATGTTGATACTGTCACTGAAACGGTAGTTGCTAGCACTGACGTTGCAGCTGAAACTGATGAGTCAAGCTCGAGCGCTGAAGATGCTACAACAGACAGCGAAGCTGAAGGCCGTGAAGGTCAACGTCGTAGTCGTCGTAGTCCTCGTCACTTACGTGCAGCAGGTCAACGTCGTCGTCGTGATGATGAAACAGGCTCTACACAACCAGCTGTTTTCACACCTAATGATGAGTTAGAGAAGCAATTAGACGCAGAGCAAGCTAGAACTCAAGCACAAGCTCCTGTAACTGAGGCTATTGTTGAATCCGTTACTAAACCTGCTGAAACGGTTAGCACTGCTGCTGAAACCGCTACTAAGCCGGTTGAAGTGGTTAAAGCTGAAGTTAACAAAGCTGATGCAGCACCCGTTAATGTTGAAAAAACTGAAACGCCAGTAGAAATAAAGGAAGTACCTCAAGCAGTAAAAGCACCTGAGGCCCCTGAACCTAAAGCTGAAGTAGAAGTTGTTAAAACAACGGTTGATGTTGAAGCTAAACAAACCACTGTGGCAAATACCGCAGTTGTTGAAGCTGAAAAAGCTGCAGCGTTAACTAGCAAGCAAGATAAAACGGTTGCGGCCAATTCATCTGCGCCTATGGCTAAGCCTGCTGCAATTGTGCGTCAAGCTAAACCTGAAGTCGTAAAAGAAGTCGCGGCGACAATAGCAGAGGCAGTATCTACTGAAGCAGCGCCATCAACCAAAGCCCCTGTAAAGGTAAGTCGCTTTGGTTCTATG
>NZ_JACJEU010000023.1:0-70135 GCF_014164215.1 Shewanella sp. SG44-2 | reverse complement strand
CATGTTAACGGCATCGACTGGCTAGTGATCACAGCTTTTGAAGAACTGAAAACTATGTTTATCGAAGAAGCCGGTACGATACCCTCTTGCTTCTCTACCGCCAGCGAATTGAACCTAGTTGATCAAGCAAAGCGAACTTATAGATATTTGCCTACTCTCAGCGGCGTAATCACCGATATCGGCACATATCAAAGTCAGGGTAACGAAGAAGATTTGACCCCACAGCTTGCCTGCTTAGTTGAGGGGCGTGGTCGAGTATTTATCTATCACGGCGGCTTTGTAGCTTTTGTGGATGACGAGCAAACTTTTATTACCCGAATAGACTGAAAATTATTCAATAAGTTGAAATCGGCGAATTGGCATCCCTAGCAAGGAATGGGGTAAAAACGACTTAGTTCTATTGACTTGGAAATGGACCGGTTCAACATTTAAATTGAGGACGTTGAAGACTCTTTATAAAAGAATGCGTGTGCCTGACAGGACGTCAGGCTAGCTTTCGCGGTACAGGTCGTTCCTTGGCATCCTGCCATCACGACATTCGTGAATCCATTCACATCAGATGTACCATCGGAAGCGTTAGTATTTTCGAATAAGCCCGAGGCTAACTAAAAATAAAGTTAAAAGCTGGATCTACCCCATGGCGACCTTTTCGCAGCTGTTGCTTTGTAAATAGCGAAAATGTTGCGGGGCGGCTGGGAGTTCCAAGAGGGAACCGCCGTTGGTTTCCTCTTGGTCTGGTGTGGGCGAAGCGCCACGACGTTAGTGGCCGCTGGCCATAATAAGAAAAAATTGACTCAAACTGTTCAACAACAGTATTTAAACCTTAAGTCGCCACATCTCAAAAGCTTCTTGGCAAAGCTGCTCTCTAAATTTGGGGTGGGCAATATCGATAAGCGCACGGGCTCGTTCTCGTAACGACTTACCGCGTAGATAAGCGGTTCCATACTCTGTGACGATATAGTGTACATGCGCACGGGTGGTTACCACGCCAGCGCCAGGGGATAATACTGTGGCAATCCGTGACACTGTGCCATTAGCCGCAGTACTGGGCAATGCGATGACAGAACGGCCGCCTTCAGAAAGGCCTGCGCCGCGTATAAAGTCCATCTGACCACCTACACCTGAGTATATTTGAGTGCCCAGTGAATCAGCACACACCTGCCCTGAAATATCGACCTGCAACGCGGAGTTTATTGACATTACATTCGGATTTTTGCGGATAATAGCCGTGTCATTAACCTGCTCAATATCCATGAATATCACCGAAGGATTGTCATCAACAAAGTCATAAAGTCGTTGGCTACCCAATGCAAAGCCTGTCACCGTCTTGCCGGGATGGACTTTCTTACGACTATTATTGATCACACCAAGCTCGACCAAATTAAGCACACCATCAGAAAATAGCTCAGTATGAACGCCCAAATCTTTATGTTCGGTTAAGCACGCCAATACAGCATCTGGAATGGCGCCAATGCCCATTTGTAAGCAAGCGCCATCAAGTACTAATTTGGCCACATTCTGGCCGATAGCCAAGCTTATCGCATCGCTTGGGACGAATAGATGTTGTGGTAAAGGCATGCTCTGCTCATACACGGCAGCGAACTTATTGTAATGAATAAAACCGTCACCATGGGTGCGAGGCATCATGGGATTAATGTGAGCAATAATTTTACCCGCCATTTGGCAGGCCGCTAACGTTGCCTCAACCGATATACCTAACGAACAGATACCATGTTTATCTGGTGGGGAAACTTGAACGATAGCAGTGTCGATATGCTGTTCGCCGGAACGAAACAACTTGGGCACCTCAGAGAGGAAAATTGGCACATAATCGGCATCACCTTGTTGCAACAGCGAGCGCGTGGGTGTGCCAGCAAAGAAACAACGATGGCGTAGATGATCCTTTAAACGGGGATCACTTAACGACTCTGCACCCTCGGTATGCAACTGCAATAGTGTTAAACCATGCTTAGTTAACGCATGTTGGGCTAACGCATCGAGCAGTAATTTGGGCGTAGCCCCCATGGAATGAGTCCACAAGGTTTCACCATTTTCAATTAAGGACACGGCCTCTAATGCACTGCTACAAATAATTGGTTTCATTAATATTACTCAAGGTAATTAAGCTATTTGTAGTGTAAGCGGTTAATTCACCCTTTAATAGTGTTGGTAGTGGTAACGTTGAGCTAGCACAAAATAGTTGAGTAATTGAGACATGCAGTACGTTAATGGGTAATAAATGATGCTTAATTGGTATCTGCTTCAGTTAATCAAACTGACTTTTTAACGCCAATCACAATATCGTTTCGGTTATGTTGAAAATGATAAAAAGCCAACATAAACCTCTCCAGCTTTTAAGCCATGCAGGGTTATGCGGATAAGTTAACTGAGAGATTGCGAGGGAGGGCTGAAGTTTTTCAGCCCTCATCAATGAAAATGTTAGGCTATTTTAAATGTCGCCACTTGAAGTTGCATTGAGCTAGCCAGTGATTGTAAATCGTTAACAGAATGGGTAAGTTTTTCGGTCGCTGCGGATGAGGCTTGAGTAATATCATTTATGGTGATGATACTTTTATTGATACTCTCAGCTACATAGGATTGCTCTTCTGCTGCTGTAGCTATTTGAGTGTTAAGCTCATTGATACTGTCGACCGAAGTGACAATTTCATTGAGAACTGTGCCAGCACTGTTGGTTTTATCATTGGCACTATGCACTAAGGCTAAGCCTTCATCCATTGAAGAAACCGCAAGTACGACACTTTTTTGTAATCCGTCAATCATGGTTTCAATCTGCAGTGTTGAGTCTTGAGTACGTTTAGCTAAAGTACGTACTTCGTCTGCAACAACAGCAAATCCTCGCCCTTGTTCACCCGCTCTTGCGGCTTCAATGGCGGCGTTCAAGGCTAAAAGGTTAGTCTGCTCGGCAACGCCTTTAATGACACTTAACACTTGGCCAATGTTTTGGCTCTCTTTAGCAAGATGAGATATCACCTCCGCCGTGGTGCCAATTTGGTTAGATAATTGCGACATACTGTCTATTGAATTTTGAACAATAACATTACCATTTTCAGCATGATTATTAGCTTGTTTCGCCTGTTCAGCGGCAAAGTTGGTACTTTGAACAACCTCTGCCACTGTCGCTGTCATTTCATTCATAGCCGTTGCGGTTTGTTCTGACTCATCTTGCTGCTGTATCATTCTATGGTTGGTTTCTTCAGTGAAACGCTGCAACTCTTCTGATGAAATATTGATAGTATTTGCGGCATCTGAAATTGATTCAATAATGCCTCTTAGATGAGTTATAACGCCTGTAAGGCTCGTTGAAATCATGCCTAATTCATCATCATTATAAGGAGTAAACACTTGGGTTAAATCTGAGTTTTGCTTAATGAGCTTTAGTTTCATCAAAATATCTGTCACTGGCCTCATCACACTACGCAGTACCCAAATGGTTAACACTACACTGATAACCACGGCACAAAACGTAAAGAAAATAAATAACTGAACTGATGATTGATATATCTCTTGAGTTAATCGCCATTCATCGCCTGCTACTTTTATTTGCAATGACACTAATTCGGCAATTTTACCGCTAATAGGATCGATTACCCCGTATAAAGGCATAATGTCATCGGTCAATTGACCTGGGATTTTTCCAGACATGTTTTGCAGTTTACTGATAAGAAAATCAATTTGCTCATCTGCGGGGCCAAACATATCATTGGCTTCAATACTAAGTTGGCTTTCTTTTGGGGTTAACTTAGTGGCTAAATATTTTTTCCACAGTGTATCAATATTACTTTTTGCACTCATTAATGTCTCAGCAGCATCTTGAGCGGTTGAGCCACCAGCATTGGCTTTGTTTATTGCATCAATGACTAAGACAGCATAGTCATCACCAATGATTTTTAAATCTTCTAACGGTACAACGCGATCAGAATAGATCCTCATCACTCCATCTTCGATTTTCCCCATCATATTCACCGCAATGCCACAAATTATGATGAGAATAGCTAATGGAATTAACGAGCTAATGAGCATTTTTTGTTTAATTTTAAAATTCAGCATATAGACCACCAAGTAAAAATAAATTAACGATAAAAGCCCGAACAATCCTTGGAGGAACTTTACGACGAAATACAATAACCAATGCAAGTGTTACAAAATTGTTACCAAAATAGTAATGTAATATAAAATATAACGCCAATCAAATATATGAGTCACATATTTATAAATAGACTCATATATATGCATAATATTTTCAATGTTATAAAAATCAATAAATTAAATTATTTTAAATAAGGAAAAATGATTCGAAACGAAGAAAAAATCTGGATAACTTAGAATGTCGATATTATAAAAAATAGATTTTGCAGTTATGAGTAGCTCAAACTAACAATAAGCAGTTTACGTTAAGGGTAGCTAAAAAAACCAAGGCAACGACAAAAGCAGAACAACAATATAACTTTTTACTTACAACTCAACAGATTAATCAATAATAAACAAAAATATAATTATTTTTCTAAATAATTACCTTCAACTGAGTCATATTAATTAACCAATTTCGCTAACTGGTCCATGATGTACAGTTTACGAGGTTAAGAAAGTATTTCTATATAATTGATTAAATAGTAAAAACAAAACATTCACGATTAATATTTCAACTATTAATCATGATGACTTTTTAATAATCAAAGCATAAACGAAACGGTTTTGATTAGACTATCGAACACTAAATAGCTTTATTCGCAGATTAAATCATCAAAATGCTGAATTATTAAACCTCCACGATAGCCACTCAAGAAACGCTATAACATATTGAATATGCATCCTTATATCAATATGTTACCGTACAGAGTGCTAATTTAGATTCAGCGCAATTAAAATATTATGCTACGACAATCAAGCAAATAAGTCTTAATCGGACGACAATGAATAGGCCGTCTGATTTTTCCCTTAAGAATAACTGAGGTGAGATATGGATGTATCTAACGCGTCGAGACGGACCTTTATAAAACAATGTGTTATTGGCGGGGTCGCGGTATATTCCGCGCCTTTACTGTGGGAAATGAGTCGGGCCAATGCGTCCATCATTTCGCCTGAACTTGCTGCACAGTGGCAAACTCAGGTTAGCGGCCAATCTAAACCCAAATTTCGCAACGACGGTATCGCTAAAGTCACGGGACAAAAAGTATATGGTCGTGACTACCGTGCAATGGACATGGCTGGCTGGCCAAAACAACAAGGCTACGCGTTTATCTTGCGCGCCGCCGATGCATCTCATGTTTATCAAGGTTTCTCCCTCGACCACCTCCCAGCTTCAGCTAAGCCGTATAAAGTCATTACTGCGGCAGATCTAGCACGCGACAAGGTTAAGTTACCTGAGTTTTACGGTGACAATATGTTATTGCCCGAGGGACAAACAGCAGATTACCTTGGTCATGCGGTGGCCATTTTATTATTTGACAGTTTCCCAGCCTTTAAACAGGCTAAATCTTTGTTGCAGTTCGACAATACTTTATTGCGCTTTGGTGAGAAAACGGCCTTTGTTTCAGACACTAAAGACCCTTATGCCAGCTGGCGTCTTATTCGGGTTGAAGGCGAAAATGGTGCCCGTGAAGATACTTATAGCCCACTACACGATGGACTATTTTTCCCCAGCGTTAAGCACCACAAACCGGTATGGTCAGGTGATGCTAATGCTCAAGGCTCGGTTTCTGAGCGCGGGCTTTATTATGCTGGCGAAATAGAAAAACAAATTGCGAGTGCCAAAACAGATCAACAGTGGCAAGTATTGGAGCGCGAGTACCGCACTCAAATTATCGACCCTATGATGATGGAACCTGAAGCCTTTAATGGCTGGTTTGATGCAAGTAACCAAACCTTTCATACCGTTATTACCTCTCAGTCGCCGCAAGACTTTCAAGAGATGGCCGTGCACATGTTGTCATCTGGGCCATTAGCTGACAAAGTCAAAAATCTAGTGGTGCATTCTCCTTATATTGGTGGCGGTTTTGGCGCTAAAGACCACTCGATATTTCCGTATTATGGCGTGTTGGCAACCATTTACGCCAACGGTCCAGTTCGGCTAGCTAACGACCGCTTTGAGCAATTTCAATCAGGTCTTAAGCGTCATCCTTTCATCATGAAAAGTCGTTTAGCCGTTGATAAAGCAACCTTGAAAATTCAAGCGTTAACCTCACAGATGACAGTTGATGGTGGCGGTCGAGTTAATTTCAGCCCGTCGGTCACCTCTGTTGGGGCGACGGCAATGCAAAGCATTTATTACACCCCACGTAACGATATTATCGCCACATCTTATGCGTCACGTAACCCTGATGCAGGCTCGATGCGCGGTTACGGTACATTGCAATCGATGACAGCAATGGAAGGCATGATCCACGAGATGGCCGCTGAGTTAAATGTTGATCCTTTTAAGTTACGCGCGGCTAACGTGATGGAGTCAGGACAGCGTAATACTCAAGGTGCTATCCCTAATGGCACGCTGAGATATCGCGAAATGCTCGACATGGCCGAACAAGCTCCCGTATGGCAAAACCGTGCAGATAATAAAGCGCGCTATGAAGCTAAAAATCCTGGCATGCGTTATGGCGTTGGTTTTGGTATTGCGACTAAGGATTATGGTACTGGTGCTGCTGCACCAAGTGCAGCAATTAGATTAGCCAAAGACGGTAAAATAACCTTAGAAATTGGCTTTATCGAAATGGGTACTGGTACTCAAACGGCTCAAGCCGTGGTTGTTAGTGAGTCATTAGGTAGTTTTGCGCATGAAGTGAAACTTGCTGAGATAGATATTTGGGATGCAATGCAATTAGTGCAAACCGACAATCCATACATTATTTCGCAGCAGCGCCAAGATGAAATGACGGCAAATCCACGTTGGACACCGGTTAAAGCGATGGCATCGTCGGCATCTATGTCGGCGTATTATCAAAGTCACGTCACTCGTATTGCCGCCGATATTATTTATCGTCACGGACTTTGGCCTGCAGCGGTGTCGATTTGGAACGAGTTGTATTTCAACACACCGATGGGTAAAACCAATCTCAATGATTCTCGTGATGGTCGTTGGACTGATGGCAAGCTAACTGCCATGGGCTTTCCGCCGCTTTCAATCGACATTCTCGCCAAACGTGCCCACGATTTAGGCCTAGTGGTTGGCGTAATGGGTCATGCCTTTAACCGTTGGGCTTGGGCTGAAGCGGATTTTGAGATTTTCGGAACCAAAGAACGCATTGCACTAGATGCGTTGGCGCTGCAATACGGCGAAGGTGATAAGTATCATGGTAGCGCTGCTCGTAAAGCCCGCATGAGCTCAAACGGCTATCACTTAATCGATCGTCAATCCATGAGCTACCCTAAAGCCGAGCTAAACAACGCCATGGTGACTTACTATGCTCCGTGCGCAACCTTAGTTGAAGTCGCAGTTAATGAAGGTAATGGCGAAGTCAGTTTATTGAGCTCTCACACTTGGTTAGAGGCCGGTAAAGTGATTGTGAATGAGTTAGTTGAAGGCCAAATACAAGGCGGTCTCGCGATGGGAGTTGGTCATGCTCTGCATGAAGAATTACCCCCATTTGAAGCCGGTGCTGGTAATGGCACCTGGAATATCAACCGCTATAAGGTGCCGCTAGCACGACATGTTGGCGTTTGGAGCCAGCAACATACTATTTTACCGCAGTTGTCCGAAACCGATCCGAGCCGAGGCATCGCCGAAGTGGTCATGATACCTGTTGTTTCTGCGCTGGTTGAAGCCGTTTATCAAGCTACCGCAGTACGTTTTTACGAATTACCAATGACAGCGAAAAAAATCAAGGAGGCCATGGCATGAGCCAGTCAATTAAGTTAACCATTAACAACCAAGCTGTTGGCCCGATTGACGTCGGCGATGGCATCATGATGATTGAATTCTTACATGAGTATTTAAACCTCACTGGTACTAAGTTTGGTTGCGGTGCAGGCGTATGCCATGCCTGTACGGTAATCGTCGATGACGAGCAAGGTATGAGTGAGGTTGTCCGCACTTGCATCAATGGCGTCGAGCGTTTCAACGGTAAACGTATCCGCACGGTTGAAGGCCATGCTAAGCAAAATGCTCAAGGTGAAATCACTGCTCTGAGCCCTGTACAACAAACATTTTTAGAACATTTTTCGTTTCAATGTGGTTGGTGCACCTCAGGTTTTGTCAATGAATCTACCGCGTTAATTGAGCGACTAGAGCGAAAACCAATTGCCAAAGATAACGTTGAGCAAGTTATCGAAGATGCCTTAGGCGAACATGTCTGCCGTTGTACGGGTTATGTAAAATACTATGCGGCGATGAAAGATTTAATCCTCAAGACAGAGGGGTTAACCCTGTCATGAAGCCATTATATCAATATCACTTAAGCCGTTTAGTAAAGGCGCGAATAAAGCTCAGCCAAAATCTATTACTGACTTTGGGCTTAAGTTTAGGCTTGGGTTTATTCGCCTGTTCCAGCAACGCGGCTGATGAGGCTGGTAGCAACAGTAGCGACATCGAACGCGGTGCTTATCTGATGAAGATTGGCGACTGTGTGGCCTGCCATACAGCGGTAGGCGGACGAGAGTTAACCGGTGGACTGCCATTTGAAACCCCATTTGGGGCGGTATATTCAACCAATATCACCTCAGATAAAGATACCGGAATTGGCAAATACAATTATGACGATTTTTTTGATGCTATGCATCATGGCGTCGGCGTTAACGGTAATTTGTATCCAGCCATGCCTTACACCTCTTACAGTTTGTTATCGGATGAAGATACCAAAGCGATATATGCTTATTTGATGAGCACTAAACCCATCAAGCAAGCTAATCTCGACAATGATGTCTCTTTTCCTTTTAACGTTCGATTTGGCCTGAAGGCGTGGAACTTAATCGCCCATGATGCTGAAAAGTTTGCACCGAAAAAAGACAAAAGTGATCCTTGGAACCGAGGTAATTACTTAGTCAATGCGCTAGGTCATTGCGGTGAATGTCATACTCCTCGAGACAGCTTATTTGCCATGGAGCAAGATAAGCATTTTGAAGGCGCTGTTATCGAAGGTTTAGAGGCATCAGATATTACTCCTGCTGAACTTAACCGACAAAACTGGACTCATGATGATTTAAAGTCTTTGTTTACTGAAGGTTATTCTCGCAAAGGTACGGTATTTGGTGGCATGTATCCTGTGGTATACCACAGCTTTAGCCACTTAACTGATGCCGACATGCATGCCGTAAGCAGTTATCTGCTTGATACTGACGAAACCGTTGCAGCTAAAGCGCTGACCTTTAATGGCCACCAGCGTGAATTACCAGGATACAACCTATACATGGGTTATTGCGCTGGATGTCATGGTCAAAATGGTGAAGGTCGACCTAATGTTGCTCCGGCAATGGCCGGTAACGCCACATTAGATAAAGCCAGCCCGCACAATATCGTTGCGGTAATGCTTAAAGGTATAAAGAGCCAACATTACAATACCACCACCAGCTTTTATGCCATGCCTAGTTATGCCGATCAGTTAAGTGATGAACAGCTTAAAGACTTAAGCAATTATCTGCGCGTCACATGGAGTAATCAGCCAGGCGATGTAGATGTGGATACAATTCATGATTTAAAAGAAGTGATATTCGAACACGATTAACCATTTTAATCAGTTGTAGAATATCCGTTTAAGCAAAAGCCGACCCTTGGTCGGCTTTTTCGTTTCACTAACGATTAATGGCAAAACTAACGCCATAACAAGGTTTACCCAACGAGGTTACAACACATCGTTAAGGTCTTGTATTGCATCAATCACCATACCCGTACCAATGCTAATCAATAGCAAATCAGTACCAACACGGACAATTTTTTGTCCTTCTGGCGTACGACCTAGTTGAACAGTAAGCGCAGATGGTACATCGTAGTAAACAACATCAGCTGGCAGTGAGTAACCTTTGCGCCATTGCTTAGCACTACCCGGAGGTTGGCAACGATTGTGTTTTTTTGCTAACCCAGGTGGGCAATGCTTAGCATCACGGTTGGTATAATAGTAATTATTAACGATGACTTGGCGATCGTTACTAAAATAGGTCTGATAAGTTTCTTCATGTTCGTGATCATGCTTCTTATCATGCTTTTTTTGATGTTTGTCAGATTTATGCTTTCCGCTATTACCATGCGAGTCGTTGTCTTTAGCGAAGCTGTAACCTGATGAACACATCATTAAGGTACTGATAATGATCAATGGGATGATGTGACGATTCATAAAATGGATTCCTTTGCGATTAAATAGGCGCTTGTCATAATAGTTAACCAGCGATATGCCTGACCGTTAAAAAAAACCAAATACTATTAATGATACGGTTGATATGGGTGTAAAGGTAGTCGTATTGCACACTATTGTCGACACTAATCTAGATTATTGTTAATTAATGTTCGCGTATAATCGTTACTTTTGTTTCAATGCCATTTGTGAAAACAACACCTTATTCGTTCCGCATAAACCCAGAAATATTTGATGTTTTAATCCTTATGACGTTACTCGTTAAGACTTTTTTATCGTTGATAAAGGGACACAGAAAAGCAGAGAATATACAAAAAATTGATAAACAAGAGTGCGTTTGCCCCTTTAGGTTTTAATAATACCGTTAACACCCAACGATTACCGTTGTGATGACAGGCTCTCCAGTACTCTGCCAGTGATACTGAAAATAACAACTGGTTGCAATAACTTCGGCTGCAGTCGGCTCTGCAAGGGCAAGTGCACTTTTTGGGGCTGCAACAACAGCATAGCTGTTATTAGACGTAAAAATGCGATATGACCAATCATTCATTTCTAACCCAGCCGCTTTAAAGATTTCTGACGACGTTGTATAACCGACATTAAAACCGCTACCACTAGTATTGGCCGCTGCGGCCCAAGGTTGGTAATTACTGCCTTTAACGCCCGAGAATTCAACCGTATCTGTAAGCGCATTGCCCGAGGCTAATGTTTTTGTTTTAAATAACATCACTGCTGTTTTAATTGAGCCAGCGGCACCTTTGATTGCTGCAATATGTGCATCTGTTTTTAAATTAATAAACTTAGGCGCTGCGACAACAGCCAATACGCCAAGAATAATAATGACAACGACAAGTTCTATAAGGGTGAAACCGGATTGACGAGAGGAAACGATACTGCGGTTAAGTTTGATCATATGATGAATGCCTCCCGATACAGTAAACAAACTGCACAGCTAGAAAGAGTTTACTTAAAACAATTACATGAGACATTATTTTAACCTAAACACGAGCTTAAGTTATAGAGGCTTTCATCATAGTTTTGCGTATTGTATTGAGCCTTGTTGTATTGAGCCTTGTTGAGCACCTAGGTTATTTAGCCTTTAATGCCTGTTGCGAAAACAAAATACCATCCCAGCCATGTTGCATAAACTGACGAATATTTTGATGATCCGTCCCTTGAGGCGTTGCCACTACATCTCGGTAATGTTGGCCAAACATAGCCAAGGTTTGTTGCACCGTTAACTGATGAGTTTGCCCAAACGCAAACACCTTACAAGAACCTGAATTTTGCCCTGCTTCATTAAGCTGATCACCATTTTTAAATGCACTTGAGGTGAAGTCATAATGACCATCAATAACAGCCATAGTATCTTCAAAACGAATGGTATCTGCTTGTGATGTTAGCGATGAAATAAACGGGTTAATATCCGTTGATGCCATAAGTTATGCCCTGCCCTAATTTAAAGTTAAAATAAAAATCGAATTAAAAGAAAATAAACACTACAAATCACGATGACTGTAGATCAAAACCTTATCAAAATGATCACATTTACTATATTGAAAAAGACTCAAGCGAACGATTAAACACTCGAAAGCAAAACGAGGCCCAGACCCTCTGTAACTACCTACTACAATGTTAAATTCAATAGCGTTTACAAGCATAAACCATCGAAAATTAATCCAACTTTAGTGCAGCAAAATCTGGCCGTGGTAGCTTTTCCAACATACTGTATAAATAAATCACCACTAACGACAATAATGCGCCGATGATAAACAACCAATACCCACCAAGATGATCCAGTATGATCCCGCCGCCCAGTGGTGCAAATGCAAACCCCAAATCATAAAATGAAGCTGCGCCAAAGTACGCGCCACGTAAATGTTTAGGAGCTAGCCTGTCAATGTGCACGTTCATCGTTGGGAATAATATGGTTTCAGCTAGGCTCATTACAACAACTGCGCCAATCCAGCCCCAAAATAAATCAATGGGGTTATACGCTAGCCAAACTTGCGAACAAACCAGCAGCATCAATCCAAACTGAATTCGGTGTACCAAACTGTAACCAGCCATTAATCTTAATAATAAAAATTGGGTAGAGATAATGACTAAGGCATTGGTAAAAATCATTGCCGAAATCAGTGTCAATAAATCGGGGGCATTTGAACGAGTAAGATATTGGATCAACGAACTGTCCATTTGCGCATAAATAAACATACACAAAATATTTGCAAAAATAAGACCTTGCAGTAATTTATCTTGCCATAAAATCGACATTATTTGCCGCCGATTCATTGCGGCAGGTTTACGCTTAACAGCAGCTGTTGCATCACCCATAACAGGAATGAGTCCATCTGCAACCAGCTCTGGAGCCGATGAATGAGTCTGGCGAGCTTGATGCCTAAAACCCCAAAATAATAACCCCAACAAAGCAGCAAAAGCCGCAGCGGTAATGTAAAAACTCGACTGTTTTCCGGTTAAGCCTAACCATACACCTAACATTGGCCCGACAGCGCAACCTACGTTAACGATAAAATACAGAGATTGCATCGCCAGTTCACGGGTTTTGGGATCGTCAATAATGTCGCCAATGGTGGCAGACGTTAGCGGTCGCCATATAGCTGTAGCAATAGAACACAGAGTCATCACGACCACATAGCCTTTGACTGAATCGACTTGTGCCAACAATGAAAACGAGATGATATAAAGCACACCAGTAAAGTACATTAACTTGTGGCGGCCGATTCGGTCGGACAGTGCACTACCAATAAAACTGGTAAAAACCGATATAATCGCCGCACTCGACAGCACTAAACCCACTTCAGTGGCGCTTAAAGCAAATTTTTCATACAAGATAACAGCCAAAAATGGCCACACCATGTAATAACTGCCGCGGGTAATAAACGAGCCAAATAACAGTATCCACATTAATCGTGGAAATTGCTTAAAGCGTGCTACAGAAATATCGCTATGCACTTTTTATCCTTAAAGAGTGATGCTGAAATAGATTATGACAGACTGAATTGATCACATGATTATTAAAGTTAATCCTAACGTGGCGAATACGATTGAACCACTATTGATTACCTAATCCTATGTTATTCTTCATCATATAAGCTAATAGCTGTTTTTCATCAGCCCTATTTGACAGCGATAATCCTTGGGCCACACCTTGTTGATCACTCTGGTTACGGTGCTGCCCTAATTTTTGCTTTCCTTGTAATTCATCAATGACAATCTTAAAGCCAACAATACCCTTGGCTAATTTTTGTTGATAACCATCGGGAATAAAGCCATTACCTTCTAGCAATGAAGGTTCATATTGTTGAATGGTAGATTCAAGTACTCGGGCGGTGGTCGCATCATCAATTAATTCAATAATGCCTTTTGCATGTACTACGCTGTAATTCCAAGTCGGAACAGCTGGATGGGAGTCATACCAGGTGGGTGAGATATAAGAGTGTGGGCCATTGAAAATACACAGCACTTTTGTGTTTTCTATGTGTTTCCAATGCGGATTACTACGAGCAAAATGGCCATACAAGGTACCATTTTCACCCTCTGAGGTAACGAGTAATAAAGGCAAGTGCGAGCCCTCTAAATCGTTAGACACAACAGTCGCAAAACCATATTGGTTAATAAACTGATGGATTAACTCCCTAGACCCCATATCCCACTTATCAGGCACTTGCATAATTCACTCTTCACTAAAATAATCAATAACCTCTTATAATGAATGTGATGACTAAATGCCATCGTTTTATGGGTTTGTAGCGATTATTACAAATGGCCTACTTTGACCAAAATCACCGTGTCTTGCTCCACATACGGATTATGCTGACTTAAATGCGGACTGCGGATCCACGTACCTGCAGGATAACGACCAAGTTCATCGATAAACTCTCCGCTAATGACATAGATTTCTTCACCGCCAAAATGACGGTGCGGTTGAAAGTGTGTCCCCGCGGGCCACTTCACTAATGCAGTCGACTCGGTACCATGTTGATGTAGCGGCATAACTTGCAACTGACCATGACCCGGCAACCATTGTGTTTCATTGGTATTAATGGCCACTTGTTGTGAGTCTGTAGGTTGAAATTGGTGCAGTTTAACCAACAACGTACAACCTTCTACGCTAAACGGCGCGTGGACAAAACCTTCAGGATTACGCAAATAGGTCCCTGCAGGATAGTCACCGGTTTCATCAGAAAACACCCCGTCGAGCACTAAAATCTCTTCGCCTAATGGATGAGGGTGTGAGTTAAATTGAGCACCGGCTTGGTATTTAACAATGCTGGTCGCATGGCCTCGCTCGGCTTCTTCACGCGCTAAGCGTTTACGTAATACGCCCGCAGCGGGGCTATTTTGCCATTCAAGATCGGCTGTGTTTATCACCACTCGTTGG
This sequence comes from Shewanella sp. SG44-2, assembly GCF_014164215.1. Classification (NCBI taxonomy): domain Bacteria; kingdom Pseudomonadati; phylum Pseudomonadota; class Gammaproteobacteria; order Alteromonadales; family Shewanellaceae; genus Shewanella; species Shewanella sp. SG44-2. Next base: position 55,438 of record NZ_JACJEU010000023.1, on the reverse strand, counting down.
CTAAGATCCATGTTTAACATATTGCTACCTTACAACCGTTTAATTGCCACTAGTGTAAGGCTTTAACAATCGATAAAACAGCAGGTACTTTATGGTACCTATGGATGTGAATAAGCCAACATCAAAAGTATATTGATAAAAAAAGCCCATTCAATAAAAGTGAATGGGCGTTAATTGTGGTCATTCAGCAGTTAAATACTGTTATTCAGAATCGCTTGGCGTTGTTTTTTATAGGCTTTAGCCGATGCAGGGATCGGTGTTGTACGCCCGGTTTCTAGCCAGTTTTTTAATCGATTAGCATCAGCCATGTGGGTGTATTTACCAAATGAGTCCAGTACCACAAATGCCACTTTACGCTTGTTCATTTCAGTTAACATCACTAAACAATGGCCCGCTTTATTGGTAAAGCCCGTTTTGGTTAATGCAATATTCCAATTGTTTTTAAATACCAGTTTATTAGTGTTTTGAAAATCTAAGGCATAACGTGGTGATTCAAAGTTAACGTGCTTTTTAGTAGTCGAGCTCAGCTTGCCTAATAACGGATATGTTTGGCTGGCTTTAAGCAATAATATGAGATCGTTAGCGCTAGATACATTGTCAGGTGACAAGCCTGTTGGTTCAACATAACGTGTTTGGCTCATGCCCAGTGCGGTCGCTTTGTCGTTCATTGCTCGCACAAAAGCCTTAAATCCACCTGGATAATTATGTGCAAGTGAGGTTGCTGCACGATTTTCTGACGACATTAATGTTAATAACAACATGGTTTCACGGGTCACCACGCTGCCTAAACGCACACGTGAATAAATATTGCGCATCACAGGTGAGTCAGTAATTTTTACTGCGATTTTTTCATCTAATGCAAGCTTGGTATCCAATGTCACCATGGCAGCCATTAACTTGGTCACTGACGCTATAGGCACTGGTTGATTTGGATTACTTGAATATAAAACTTCATTGGTGGTTAAGTCGACCAACATAGCACTACCGGAGGCTAACTCTTGCTGAGGTTTGTTTTGCACGGCTTGTGCTGCAAAAGACATTGGGCTGCTCAACGAAGTTGAACATAATAAGGCACAGGCAAACAAGAAACGAAATTTCATCACTCTCACTTGAAAAGATAGACCGGATAATCCACTGAGTATACGATAAAGGATTAGAGCGACAATAGATAAATAGTCATAATTAGTAAGTTTTTAGTAACTTTTTATCATAGATCAAACCAAAAACATTAGTTATGACTAATATTCACTCGTTTTGATTACCACTGTCATCACCTTGCATTGAATCTATCATTATCCATCGTATTCGTTAATGTATGCGTCTGGCACCAATACCGCTTTTTGTTTACTTCATGTTAAGATTAAATAAATCGTTTAAAAAGAGAGTATAGATGGACATTAACTTGCGTTTTTTTAGTCGATTAAATCCATGGCTCAATAGCTTATTTACCTCTAAAGCTACCCTAAAAACAGAGATAGATGAAGCACAACAAGGGCAGATGTCGCTCAAGACCATAGCCAACCAATATCCGCTTCAAGCCCGTCGTGGCCCAATTACTCAGGTGATGCTATATCAGTCACTGTATGCGAGTGATGATTTTGTTGGCCGAGAAAAACAACTCAACCAAATTACCGATGTGATAAACCAATGGCGTAATCATCATGGAGAAATCAGTGCAATTGTCTCGCCAGCGGGATCTGGAGGATCATCTTTTTTAGGCCAACTGCCACCTTTACTGCAAACCATTATTGCCGATGACGCTAAAAAAGCACCGATGCCTGACGTAAAACCGCTGCCGTCCAAGTGGCTTCTGATGAGCTTTTACCAAGCGCCATTAGGCGCAAATGGCGCCATAGCCCATGTTTGTTATTGTTTTGGCATTACGCCACCAAACACCATCACAGAGACAATTGCCGCCATTAACCAACAACCACCACAGCTAATTATGATAGATGATATGCACAAGATAATGTTGAGAATGATGGGGAATAATCAAGCCTTGGTGACCTTTGCGACTATCGTGATGGAAACGCGTAAACATCATTGTTGGATCATGGGCTGTGAAATATTTGCATGGCAACGATTAAGCGCACAGTATCAAATTCATCACTTTATTAAGCATGTTTTTCAGCTCGATTATTTCAGTGAAACCGAATTAGCCACCATACAAACAAAACATCTGCTTGATTTAGGGTTAATCAGCAACGACGTGATGGCCAAAGAAACGACTACCACACCCCCTAACAACACCAATAAAAGTACTAAAGAGCAAACAGAGCAAGCAAACATTGAGCAAGTGGATATTGTAAATCCTTATAAAGACCAACTAAAACAGCTGTACACTATTAGCCAAGGGCACCCAAAATTAGCATCATTGTTACTGCAGTATTCTCTCGCACACCAAGTCGATATCAGCTCAGATAATAGTTCAAATAGTCATTCAAATAGTGGCATTGAAATTTGCCGTATTAACTCATCTGTACTGCAACAATGCCAAGACAATGATCTATTTTCAGTCGCTGAAATTTATGTTCATGGTGGCTTACGTGTGAGTCAGCATGCGCATATTTTTGCCATTACGATTGAACAAAGCAGCTTGCAGTTAGAATATTTAGCTCGCCAAGGACTTATTATTGCACAATATTCACAACAAGATTTTGCCGAGCATTTCTACTTTATTACTCCAACATTAAGCAAAATTATCGCCAACCATTTGGTGAATAACAATAAGTTGTTTAATTAAACGAGGCGACTATGGAAGATTCACGTAAAGCATTACAAGCATTTTTAGATATTATTTCGTTTGATCGAATAATCAGTATTTTACTGCTGTGTCTAATGGCGTGGCTGTTATTGGTATTGATCCAATTTTGCTTAAATCAACTGAATAAAGCGTTGCCTAAATACCGCTTAATTTGGAATCGGTCATACCCTTTTGTGCGTTTATTTGTATGGCTTAGCGTCATTGTTTATTCGATCGTTGGCATTATTGACCCGCATGAGAATCTCATTCTAGCCGTGGTCGGGTCTATCAGTATTGTGGTGGGGTTAGCGACCCAGGAACCGGCTAAAAATATGATTGCAGGGTTTATTATCATGATTAACCCGCCATATCGCGTTGGCGACATGGTCACATTGTCAGGCCATTACGGCGAAGTCATTAAGCTGGAATGGAGCGTTACCTGGTTGCGTACTTTTGATGACAATACTGTCATGATCCCCAATGCTGAAGCCTTAAAAACGGCAGTATCCAATGCCAACAGTGGCGCTTTAGACGAAATGGTTGTGGTAAAATTTACGTTGCCTATGCTTGTTGACCACAAAAAAGCCATTGCCCTTGCCCGCGAAGCCACGCAGTGCTCACCTTATACCTTTCTCAATAAGCCCATTATTGTCAATTTAGGTAACGAATATGACTTAGGCGAGTTTTTACAAACCATTACTGTTAAGGCCTACGTAATGGATGTACGTCTAGAGAAAAAGTTCATGAGCGACATTAATATCAGAGTATTGAGTGCGTTTAAAAATGCACGTTTTTATGATGGACAGCAAACGCCGACACACTAATTTGCGCTATAATCAAGCCAATTAGAGAAGAAATAACAGATTTTTTAGCATTGGGAACACTATTATGACACAAGATGAAATGAAAAAAGCAGCAGGTTGGGCAGCACTGCAGTATGTCAAAAAAGACACCATCGTCGGTGTAGGTACAGGCTCTACAGTTAATCACTTTATTGATGCACTTGCCACCATGAAAGATGATATTGAAGGTGCGGTATCAAGCTCTGAAGCATCAACTAAAAAACTCATTGAACTTGGCATTGAAGTATTTGATTTAAACAGTGTTGATTTGATAGATGTGTATGTTGATGGCGCGGACGAGATTAACGACCGCATGGACATGATTAAAGGCGGCGGAGCTGCATTAACTCGCGAAAAAATTGTCGCGGCGGTAGCAAAACGGTTTATTTGTATTGTAGATAATACCAAACAAGTGCCAATTTTAGGTGAGTTTCCATTGCCTGTTGAAGTCATCCCGATGGCACGATCTTATGTGGCACGTGAGTTGGTAAAATTAGGTGGAGATCCAGTTTACCGTCAAGGCGTAATAACCGATAACGGCAACGTTATTTTAGATGTCTACAATATGAAAATTCTAGACCCTAAAGTGATGGAAACTAAAATCAACGCCATCGTCGGCGTAGTGACTAATGGTTTATTTGCGAACCGCGGCGCCGATGTACTACTCGTAGGCACCCCTGATGGCGTTAACACCATCACACTGTAAAAGCTAAAATATTCGCTTAGTTTATCTTATTGTTGAGCAAACACATTTAGCGTAAATAGTTAACATACAGGGTTAGCTTAATTAGTTAAAAAAAATGGCCTAGCAGCAATGCTAGGCCATTTTGTTATCTGTTTTGTGACTATGACAAAGCCTTACACTCTAAACTGGCTAACCGCTTCATGCAGTGCTTTGGCTCGTATTCTTACATCTTCAGAAGCCGCAGCATTCTCTTCAGCGGCTTGCGATGATTCATCGGCAATATCACGGATAACTACCACGTTTTTACCCACCTCTGCCGCTACCATACTTTGCTCTTCAATTGCCGCAGCAATTTGAGTGCTCATGTCCATAATATTGGTGACGTCATTAGTAATTGTGCGTAATACTTCACCCGCGATGGCAGCTTGTTCAGCACTTTCTCGCCCTTGTTGCTGGCTTTCTTGCATAAGTTCAACAATAGAATGAGTTCGGGCTTGTAAGGTTGAAATGATGCTGGAAATTTCTTGAGTCGACGTTTGTGTTCTTAAGGCTAATGTACGAACCTCATCGGCAACAACCGCAAAACCACGGCCTTGCTCACCCGCTCTTGCTGCTTCAATGGCCGCGTTTAATGCTAATAAGTTTGTTTGATCAGCAATGCCTCTAATCACATCAAGCACGCTACCTATCGTGACACTGTCTCGTTCAAGCTCGGTAACCACTGAGGCTGAATCGGCTAATTGCTTTGCTAGCAGGGTGATTTTTTGAACGGTAAGTTCTACACCTTGTTGACCAGCTTGAGCATTATCATGAGTTTGACTGGCTTTACCGGCCGCCAATTCAGTATTCTTGGCAATTTCGTCAATGGTAGCCCCCATTTCGGTAACGGCTGTGGCCACCATGTCAGTTTCATTAAGCTGGCGTAACACACCTTCCGAAGCTGTCATTGCATTTCGAGACAGCTCTTGGCACGACTCATTCATTGCTGTAACCGACTCGTCCACTTGCTGGATCAATTCTTGGAACGTTATTACCATTTGGTTGAAATGATAGGCGATTTTCGATAATTCATCATTACCTGACTCATCGCAACGCATTGATAAGTCCTTACTTTTTTCAATTGACGAAATTACATCGGTTATATCTTGTACCGGTTTAATAATGCTACGAATAATTAAATAGGTGAAAATACACAGCACTGCAGCGATTAACAAAAATATACTTAAACCAATAATAAAAGCCTGCTTTTTACCATGCTCTATTTCGGCTAACGTTTCCTCACGTAGGGTAACGGTATCATTATCTGTTTGATGGATTTTCTCACGTAACTCGGCCATTTTACCGTCTTCGTCCGTTAAACCAAATAGCACTTCTTTATCAACTAATTTTTTAAAGTTAACTTGGTAATCTTTAACATCTGCAGTCAATAGCTCTTTTTGAGAAAACATTATATTAGACTGTTGTATTTGAGTTAAAAAACGGGCGATTCCGTCATCAAAAGCTTGTATATATTTAGGGTCACGGCGGAGCATAAAGTCTTTCTCACTTCGACGTAGCTGTAGCATCGCCACCAGCAAAGCATCCTCTGCATTATCACTCAGCACAATTTCGACTTTTTTAACCGCTGAACGTAAATCACCATATAAACCTGACTCTGGAGTTAGCCCTATCTCTACTTTTAAGGCAATAATCTCGTTGAATATCGTTTTATAATCGTTGAGGTTCTTTTTAAAATGATCTAAAGCATCGACATTCATGCCTTGATGCTCTAGCGCGACACGCACTTCGGCCATATAAACCACAATATCATCCATGCTATGTTTAAATTTTTCAATATAAACAGTGTCTGCACGATGGAGAAAATCCTTTTCTTCAGTACGTAACTCAAGCACTTTCTTTTCAATTTCAACAATACTGTTTGATGCTGTTGATAATTCCAACAGGACTGATTCAGAATAATTTTGTAACCCGAACATCGCGAGTACTGAGGAGATTGAAATGAGCGAACTTAAAATAAGTTTCGATCGAATAAGCATATTTTCTACCACCTAAAAGTAAGATTTAACGTTACTGTTATTATTGTATGATCTGATAATGATTTTTAGATCAATCTAGCAACATAAGTATAGCAACTAGTTATCGGCTAATATAAAAAAATCTTAAACATATTACAGAAAAGTGATTATTTATAACCACTCATATAAACCTTTTGCCGACTTGAGGCTGTCAAATAACTACACCATCATATTGGACATGTTGTGACATTAAGGATGCCGCTATTAATCAGTCAACAAACGAGCAATTAAGCCACTTAGCGGCACTTGACGATAATCAGTTGGTCGCAATAGCGGTTACTGGATGCAAGCAGGCATTCCAGCAACTCTATAGCCGCCATCATAAGCGGGTTTACGCCATTTGCTTTAGATTGAGTGGCCAAGCTCATCTTGCTGACGATATGACTCAAGTCTGTTTTATACGCTTATGGCATAAATTGGACCAATTCAGAGGCGACAGCCAATTTACCACTTGGCTGCATCGGTTGTGCGTCCGTCAAGCGATTAACGAGCTAAAGGTACAGCAATCGTGGTGGCGACGTTTTATACCGACAGAGCAACTTGAGCCGCAGGACATACCCACGGTTGCCTTTGATGAGTATCACCAATTGGATAAATGTATTGCAAAGTTACCTCAACGGACTCGTATCGTATTTGTACTGTGTGCGATTGAAGGTTATCAACATAAAGAAATTGCCGCCCTACTCAACATTGCCGAGGGCACCAGTAAAGCGCAGTACCATAATGCTAAACAATTTTTGCAGGAGATGCTTGCATGAACCAGTCACCGCAAGACCTCGATAGTCTAATCAAGTCATTGCCGCTAGAGATGCAACCGACAACCGATTTGTGGCCAGAGATTACAGCTCAGTTGTCGCCTCAATCTCAGCAAAAAATACATCTGACTCGACCTTGGCTTATTGCCGCTAGCGTTGCGGTTTTGTCTTTGCTAGCGATGCTGCTTTGGCAACGCCCAGATGGTAATTCATTACTGCCGCAAACAGCCACAATAACGACAACCGTCCCAGGGGCCACATTCAATACAGAGGCAACATTAGCTGAGTCAACACTAGCCGAGTTGGTCGATCAAATCGCTTTGACTCATCAGACTCAACTGGATGTTTTTAATCAAAACCAATACACCGTGAGTTGGCAATTATCATCAACTGATGCTCCACAACAGATACAGAGCGATATTAGCCAAGCACTAGCCGAGCTGGATACCGCCTCAAAACAAGTACAAGCAGCATTGAAGCAACAACCGACTAATCAACAAATGTGGCAATTATGGCGCTGGATCATGCAACGTCAAATAACCCTATTACAGCAAGGCCAAAAGCTCCCATTTACGTCTAAACGGACATCACAAGGAAATACAATATGAGCATTCTTAAATACATGTTAATCGTGCCGTTAATCGGTATCAGTTTTATTTCAATGGCCAAAGAAGCCGTTGACCAGCAATTAAGTGTTTCTGATAACCCTTCTGTCAGCATGAAAATACAACGCGGTAATGTTGAGCTAGTCAGTTGGGATAAAAATAGCATTCAAGTAAAAGGTGAACTTGATGAGTTAAGCCAAGGCTTAATATTTGAAGTTAAAGGCAATAGCGTTATTGTTGAAGATAAATTACCCCGCAGTTATCAAGGCAGTAATAAACAAGGATCACAACTGACCATTTACCTGCCTAAAAAACTTGGTTTAGATGCCGAGGGAGTATCAGCCAGTTATCAATTATCACAGCTAAATGGCCAAATATCGTTAGCGTTAGTTAGCGGCAACATTAACGCCCAACAACTTAGTGGCAATACTAAACTCACCACGGTGTCAGGCAATATTAATACCTCTGAGTTAGCGGGGAAAATTAACCTAGAAACGGTATCGGGCGATATCACTGACAACAATAGCCACGGCGAAGCTGAGCTGCGCTTAGTGAGTGGCGAACTGAAAAGTCAAAGTGCCTTTACACAATTGTCTGTTGACCAAGTGTCTGGTGATATCACCGCAACAGTTAGCCAAGTCACTGAGTTAAACATTGTTACCATCAGTGGTGATGCACAAATAACCTTAGGGGCCGATTTAAACAAAGCTCAACTCGAAACCATAAGTGGAGATATGGCACTAACGTTTACGGCTATGCCTAACATCAGTTTTATGATTGATGGCGGCCCTGGTGGAAAAATTGACAATCAATTAACCGATGATAAACCGCTAAAACAAAAGTACTCACCAGCCAAAACGTTGCAGTTCAAAACTCAAGCTGGCACAGGTCAAGTCAACATCAATACCATTAGTGGCAAAATTAGCCTAACTCAATAAGTGTAAATAACATTAGCTCGAGGTAAGCGATGCTTATAAAAGAGCAATGTCCTCGCAATTGATTCTGTATTCAGAAAGTGATTTTGTATTGAGTAGAAAGTGCTTTGCAATGAGCAGATAAAAAAAGGCCCGGTAATCATTATATGGTGACAACCGGGCATTTTTCTATATTCAAATGATAACTACACAGACTTGACTTCAGCATCGGTTAAAAAGCGCCATTCACCTGCGGCTAAGTCAGCATTTAACTCGATAGCACCAACCGCTTCACGATGTAAATTAACCACTCTATTACCCACAGCGGCAAACATACGCTTAACTTGATGGTACTTACCTTCACTAATCGTCAATCGCACATGAGTTGAGTCAATAATATCCAGCAAAGCAGGCTTAGTCAGTCCGTCTTCATTGCGCAGCTCAACGCCATCGGCAAATACCTGGATTAAACTGTCATCAATAGGTTCGGCTAATTCCACCCAATAGCGTTTGCCACAATCTTTCTTTGGCGAAGTGATTTTATGCGACCATTGACCATCACTAGTAATTAACACTAAGCCTGTGGTGTCGACATCTAATCGGCCAGCAATGTGCAAAGTATCCATTTTCTCAATATCAATCAAACTCAATACTGATGGGTATTCTTCATCAATGGTTGAACAGATGGTGTCTACCGGTTTATTTAACATGATGTAACGTTCGCCAATCACGCTAATTAACGTACCGTCTAAATGCACTGCCATTTGTGGTAGTACTTTAAAACCTGAATTTTTTACCACAACACCATCACAGGTAACATCACCACGGTGCAAGGCTCTCTTGGCCAATGACCGAGTTAGTTCGGTACTTTCACAGATAAATTTGTCTAAACGCACAATGATTACTCAATCTAAAAATATTGGCGCTATTATGCTGCTTACACGCTCAAATAGAAATCAATCACCAACATTTTTCACTGCTAAGGTAATTTTTGGTTACACATCCTCACAAAAAACACGCTAAAAATGCCCCTTTGCGGCTTGTTTTATAGACGGATAAGGCTTTAACATACAATTCACAATAAAAGTAATAGCTTTTCCCTTTGGATAAAGGGGTTATTACTGAATTAAGCGACACTGATCGCAATGCCCCATTGAAGGGCTCTTTACATCAAGCAAAGGAAACAACATGAGAAAATTGGTTATTGGCGGTCTATGCGCCTCATTAATTGCAGGCTTGAGTGCTTGTAGTGATGACAAGGCAGTCGTTACGCCTGCTGCAGATGTCGCAAAAACAGCTACTGCAGCTGCAGTAGAAAAAGCACTTACATCTGGCATCACGTTTGACAACATCGACAAGTCAGTGCGCCCACAAGACGATTTTTACATGTATGTTAACGGCGCATGGATGAAAAATGCTGAAATCCCTGGCGACCGTACCAACATTGGTGCATTTTACGACCTACGTGAAAATGCACGTGATGACGTTAAAGCCATCATTGAAGACTTAAGCGCGACGCCAAACCTAGCCGATGGCACTGATGAACAGAAAGTAGCTGATTTATATCGTTCATTTATGGACGTTGAAACGCTAAATAAATTAGGTATTGCGCCAATTCAAGCTGATTTAGATAAAATTGCCGCACTAAAAGATAAAAAAGAATTAACCGCGTTTTTTGGTGAAAACCAAGCAAACGGTGGTGGTACACCTTTAGCATTCTATGTTGAAATTGATGCTAAAGATTCAAGCCGTTACGCCACACACATTTGGCAATATGGTTTAAGCCTGCCAGAAAAAGATTACTACTTTAATCAAGAAGAACGCTTCGTCAACATCCGTAAAGCCTATGTTGAACACATTGAAAAAATGTACAATCTTGCTGGCTTACCTAATGCAAAAGCAAATGCTGAAGCCATTCTTGCACTTGAAACTCAAATTGCAGAAAAGCATTGGGACGTTGTTGAAACGCGCGACAGTACTAAAACATACAACCTATACCAAGTTAAGAACTTGCCAGAATTGGCATCAGAAATTAACTGGGATGGTTATTTAGCAGCGCTTGGCGGCGACAAGCAAACTGATATTATTATCAACCAACCAAGTTATATCCAAGGTTTAAACGAGGTGCTTAAAAATAACGACCTTGATACTTGGAAAAACTACATGACTTGGATGGCATTGACACATAATGCCAGCAATTTATCTGAAGCATTAGATAACGAAAACTTTGAGTTTTTCTCTAAGACACTTAATGGTCAAGAAGAGCAAGAAACTCGCTGGAAGCGTGGCGTGAGCACGGTAAGTGACACGCTAGGCGAAGTTGTGGGTAAAGTGTATGTGAAACGTCACTTTGCACCTGAAGCTAAAACCCGTATGGAACAGTTAGTTGAAAACTTACGTGGCGCTTATAGTTCAAGCATTGACTCACTAGATTGGATGAGTGCTGATACTAAAGTTGCTGCAAAAGACAAACTGGCTAAATTTAATCCTAAAATTGGTTACCCGAACAAATGGGATGACTACAGCAAACTGACCATTAAAGCAGATGACTTAGTGGGTAACGCTAAACGTGCGGCGATTGTTGAGCATAACAAAGGCTTAGCTAAGTTAGGCCAACCAATCGATAAAGACGAGTGGCACATGACGCCACAAACCGTTAACGCTTACTACAACCCAACCATGAACGAAATCGTGTTCCCTGCTGCGATTTTACAACCACCATTCTTCAACTTAGAAGCTGATGATGCGGTTAACTATGGTGGTATTGGTGCGGTTATTGGCCACGAAATGGGCCATGGTTTTGATGACCAAGGTGCTAAATTTGATGGCGAAGGTAACATGCGTGACTGGTGGACCGAAGCTGACTTAAAAGCATTCGAGTCAAAAGGCAATGCATTAATCGCTCAGTACAATGGTTATCAAGTATTTGACGACCTACACGTAAACGGCAGCCTAACATTAGGTGAGAACATTGGTGACTTATCAGGTGTGACTATCGCCTATAAAGCTTACAAAATGTCACTTGATGGTAAAGAAGCACCGGTTATTGATGGCTTAACAGGCGATCAACGTTTCTTCATGGGCTTCACTCAAATTTGGCGAGTGAAGATGAAAGAAGAAGCAATGCGTAACCGCGTAGCAACTGATCCGCATTCACCAGGTCATTTCCGTGCATTAGGTGCGTTATCTAACATGCCTGAGTTCTACAGCACTTATGACGTGAAAGAAGGCGACAAGATGTACATTGAGCCAGCTAGTCGCGTAAAAATTTGGTAATCACCAAGGCGAATGACTGACTTAGGTCACATTTACACAAAAAAAAGGGCATCGAAAGATGCTCTTTTTTATTATAAAAAAACTAACCACTTGATAATAAAAACGAATACAACACATAGCCAAGTTAATATATATCATTAAACCTTGTTCATTCAGCCCCTATTCAGCCAAAAAGCGGTACATTGGATTAACAGACATTATGCTGGAGCTATTCAATGAATAAGTTGTTTCGTACCTTCTTTATATTCTTAATTTTACTGTCTACACGTGGTGCTATTGCCCAGCCTAACGAGCTTAAATACACCAAGCTAGCTCAGCCATCTGACTTCAGCCAAAAATCATCTAATGATATTGAGCAGCTAATGGCGCTTTATGATCACAACACCGACTTGGTGACACAAGATAGTGATAACTTGCATGCTCTGATGTCACGGGCACCGGCGGCGCAGCAAGAACTGATTGACCTACTTCACTTCATTGACCAATCAAGTAATACCAAAACCATTCTTCCTGCTACCAAAAGTTATCAGCGTGCAGCTCAAAAAGTGCAAACTAAATTTAATGGCGATGCCAGCCAACTAACCGATATAGCACGGGCAAGTGTGGTGGCCTATGACGTAAAAAGCTTGCTATCAAGTTACCAACAGTTGAGCCAATACACCGAAATTGTGCAATTGAAAAATCGTTTTGCTCACCCTAAAGTATCAGGTTATCGTGATTTAAATGTATTAGTGAAATTACCCGTAAGCCAAATGGTGGTTGAAGTACAATTTCATTTAAATGATATTGCCGACATTAAAAGTGGCCCTGAACATCATGTTTATGAGCAAATCCAGCAGATTGAGTCTCAGGCTAAAGCCACATCAAGACGCTTAAATGACATAGAGCAAGCCACTATCGCTAAACTGCGTCAAGACTCTCACAAGCAGTATCACAAAGCGTGGTTAAGCTACAAACGTCAAAGTTTATACAGTTCACAACGCCAAGTTGCATAGTATCCACACCACCCTTTAGCGCTCATATGAGCGCTTTTTTTTTGCCAAACAAGATCCGCAACAATCACATCTGCTATACTCGCGCCCATTACGAAACGATCTGCTGGACAATGCGATGAATGACATTATTGAACAACTACAAGAATTAAGCGAAACCGTACCGGTGCCGTTAGAATTGCCAACTTTTGAGCAACTTGTAGAAGTTGAAGAACAGATCTTAATTGGTTTACCCAATGATTTAAAAGAATTCTTACTGTATGGCAGCGATGTTATTTATGGCACGCTTGAACCTGTTACCGCTGCCGATCCATCTTCACATACCTACTTACCTGAAGTAGCTTGTTATGCTTGGTCTATTGGATTACCTCGCGAACAAATTGCCATTTGCCAAATCGGTGATAGCTTTTATTGTATTGATGAAGAAAGCCAAGTGTTGTTTTGGAAAAAAGGCCGATTTAGCGACAAAGTATGGGAATCATTTTGGCATTGGGCCGAAGACGTGTGGCTTAATCGATAATCCTATCTACTAGCCTAGGTTGGAGTTAACTAACCCAACGCGAGATAATAAGCGCTTATTAAACAAATTATCACTAACAATGAGAACGATCATGTCGAAAAATACCGGTTTAAATGCAATTGAAATTCAATGTTTACGTCAGTCTTTAGGCCTAACAACTGAACAGGTTGCTAGCATCACTAAAGCCAGTAATGAAGACGTGATGGCATGGGAATCTGGCGAGCAAGAAGCGCCTATTCCGGCTCAAAAAAAGTTACTAGAAATCGATGATATTATCGAAATGCAAGTGCTCAACACCTCTGACGGTATTGAAGAGCTTTTTAAAAAAGAGCCTAAGCGTCGGTTAGCGTTTGTGGTGTATCCGACTCAAGCGCTATATACCCAATACAATCCAGAATTTTTAAGCACTTTGCCATTAACTGAATTATACAATGCCGCAGCTTGGCGTATTAAAAAAGAATGCAAACTTGTACTTGAAGTGGATGTGAGTTTGGTGGCACTAGATGCTGAAGCATACAAAGCTTATCGCGCTGATAACGGCATGAGCGAAAGCCGTGAAAGCCGTGCGAAATGGGCTGCTACTCAATTATAAAAAGTCTGCATATTGCCAGTAAATAATCAAAAGGAAGCCTTGTGCTTCCTTTTTAATGACTGTTATTTCGTTGCATTAACAAGTGGTGCTGTTTTGGCGAGTGCTGCGGCCAAAGCAGGACGTTGCTTTAATCGATCGCGATAAGCGGACAACTTAGGCGGCAGATGTTGCTCGAATCCCAAAGCCCAACCTAAGGTTTGTGCGAGTAAAATATCGGCAACCATAGGCGAGCTACCACATACAAACCCAGACTCTGGTATCCAAGTTTCTGCAATAGCAGCTGCTTGATCAAACTCCCATTTAGCCACAGCAAACATGGCATCTACGCGCAATTCTTTTGGCAACGCAAAACGATGTTTACCCATGCTCCACAGTGGTTGTTCAAGTTCGCTAATCACAAAGCTCATCCAGCGCTCATGAATACCCGACGTTTGAGTACCCGGTTTTGGTAACCATTTACCTTGGCCGTACTTTTCAGCTAAATAACGCATAATGGCCGCGGATTCAGTTAACACAAAGTCACCATCGGTGAGTACTGGCATTTTGCCACTAGGGTTAAGGGCTAAAAATGCGTCACGTTTATTTTCACCTTTGGCAAAATCAATAAAATGAAATTGCCATTCAACGCCTAATTCTTCTAAAAGCCAAGATACTCGGAGTGCTCGACTTTTTTGAGTTCCATATAACGTAATCATGTTGAATCCTTTTGGGGTAATCCAATCAATTCGTACAATAAAAAAAGCCACATTGCACCTTAAGTGAATGTGGCTATCGATATCTTATGACGTTGCCATTAGAACTTCATTGTGACTTTAGTATAAATATAACGGCCTAGTGGGTTATGTACGCCCATTGCGTAACCATAAAGGTCAGCATCGCCATCACCAATCGCAAATGATGGCTCTTCATCAAACACGTTATTTACACCTACAGATAACTTAACAGTATCGTTGAAACGATATGAACCAGACATATCAACTAACAACTGTGCATCAACAGTACGAGTTTTGTTGTAGTCTTCAAACTCACCGATATAGCTTAAGTTAACGTTAGCCGTAAAGTCGTCCATGTTCCAGTTGGTTGTTGCCAACCAACGGTGTTGTGGATACTCGTACTCACCGGTGTAGTCAATCGTTGTTCCATCAACTTCTTTTTCAAAGCTGATTAAGTAGCTGTACTCTAAACCAAACTTAATATCACCATAGCTGTTTAACTCAAGACCGTAATGGCTAGATAAATCGATACCTTGTACTTCTTGTGAGCCAATATTGACAAATGCTGACTTGATTACGTCAATTGAGCCAAATGTTTCGCCCGCTTGCGGTGCATTACGTAAACAAATAGTGCTGTTTTGATCATTACAGTTTTCGTCGTAAAGATCTTGGTTTTGCAATGAGTCAATTTTGTGATCTTGGAGAATATTGTATAAATCAAAACCAATATCAAACTGCTGACTTGGTGCCCAAATCATACCGACGTTCCAAGTCTCAGACTCTTCCGCTTTAAGATTCGGGTTGCCAGCAAATATAAAGTTGTAGTCAAGCAATTCACAGTCGACGTTATCTGCTGCACAACGATAGCTATCGGTTAAAAAGTCACTTTTTTCAGAAGGGCCTAAACCAATTTGCGCTAATGATGGTGCACGGAAACCTGTGGACCAAGAACCACGTGCAGTTATCTCGTCACTAATACCCCACTGGAAAGCAATTTTAGGGTTAGTGGTTGAACCAAAGTCACTGTAGCTGTCATAACGACCGGCAAGTTGTAATTCAAAGTTATCTGCAATAGGAATTGATAATTCTACATAGGCAGCATGTTGATCACGCGAACCAAATGCTGACACCGCTTCAGTACCAAAAATAAGACCGCGTTGGAACTGCTCATCTGGAATGTCACTAACGCTTTCTTCGCGGTATTCTGCACCTGCAGCCATCATGATATCGCGATCTGCGATGGTAAATGCATGGCCCGAAATACTCGCATCATAAGCTGTGATGCTCGACTTACCTTGTCTTACTAGACTTGTTGTGATGCGATCAATCACATCTTGCGAGTTCATAGTGCCGCCAAACGGGTTGTAGTTACCGGCATCAATTTCGGCTTGTAAGTAATCAGTTCTTACCCAACCTTGTGAGCGGTCACCGGTTTGAGTAGATTCACTGCGGCCACGTTGCGCTGATACTTCCCAGTCCCAATCATTGATAACGCCACGAAGACCAGCAACAATACGCATGGTATCTGATTCGATATCCCAACGACGTGCGCCAGCATCAACTGTACGGTAACGACCGATATCAATGTCTTGTCCAAATGGATTGTTAGGATGAGAACCAGGCACGGTTAAACCAGCATCTTCATCTAATGGCGTTGGTGCACCACCCGCTTCAGAGGTGTTATGTTGTACAGATAACTCTAAAAATGCAGTTAAATCTTCACCGAGCATGTAATCAAATTGGCCAATAGCACCAACACGCTCAGACGTTGGAATGGTTAAATTGTATGGACCGTAATCAAACAAACAACTGCCACTTGCTGTGGCATTCTCAGCGGGGCAATCAGGATCGATGGTTTTCACACCATTAACATAAAAATACCCTGGAAAGCCTCGCGATGAACGGTAATCTTCACCGCCATAAGGTGATTGGTTAGCAGTGCCAAAACGGCCCATATCGCTTGCTGACAAAGTGCCATTAGTAAAGTAATCAAGAATAACTGACGCACTGCCTTTGTCGGCTTTTACGCCCCACACTAAGCTGGCTGTGGTTTCGTCATAACCCGTACCGCTGTCGTCGCCATAACCTAGGTTAATTTCAAGCCCTTCGATGTCTTTTCTTAATATGATGTTAACCACACCAGCAATAGCATCAGAACCATAAATAGCTGAAGCACCGTCTTTAAGAATATCAATGCGCTCAATTGCTGATACAGGGATGTTGTTGATATCAACAAATGAATTCGAAATCCCTTCAGCAAAGGCACTCGATCCCACTCGGCGACCATTGATAAGTACCAAAGTGGCATCTGGCCCTAAGCCACGTAAACTGATTGATGCGCCACCGTTAGCGGTAGAATCTTGGCTGTTACCACGAGTAGAAAATGCGCCAGAACCGTTTGCAGGCATACGTTCAAGCAATTGTTGTAGGTTATCAAAACCCATGTTGGCAATATCGTCTTTATTCAACGATTGAACTGGCGATGGTCCTTCAATATCAGTCCGTTTGATACGAGAACCGGTCACTTCAATTCGTTCAACTTTTGATTGTGCACCTGCTTCGGCAGCTTGAGAAACGAGTGCGATAGGGGCAAGGGACAGTGAAACGGCGATGGCGCAAGCACTACGCAATAGGTTAGTTTTTTTCATGATCATCCTTAACGTTAATTTATTGTTTTACATCCTTGACTGCTGCACACTGCCGTTTAAAACTATAACGACGTGCAACTCGTACGGATTTATTTTTACGTAACCAAGTTAAGTTATTTATTAACAAAGTCAACACAAGCCAGTAATGTAAATGTAACTAGTTACTTACACAAGAATAAATACTTAAAAAAAGTGAATTTAAAAGCTTTTGATATGGAGATCAAATGAGTGACAAAACCCTAGTTAGTGCCCACTTTCATGCAAACCTAGGTCTGTACTGGTTATTGTCTGGCAGCGTATTCATTTTCCTAAGTGTCGTTGGTATTCCATTGTTATTATTATGGTTTCCCCTAGGATTACTGGCGACAAAGCGTTACATCAATAACATGAGTGCTGAATTAACCGAGCAAAAACTCATCGTCCGCAAAGGGTTGTTTACTCGAACAGAAAATACCGTTCCATTGGATAAAATCACCGATATGGCACTTATCCAAGGTCCCATTATGCGCATATTTGGCATTCATAAACTTACCGTAGAAACCGCCGGGCAATCTGGCGCAGGGGCGTTAATTAGCTTAATTGGCGTCATAAATGTAGTCGATTTTAGAGCACAAGTACTGGCACAAAAAACACAACTCAGTGAACGGCAAAACAGCGCATCAGCTCGTCCAAATACCGATGTATTAATCCTCGACAATCTACAACAAATGAACGCCACCTTATTGCGAATAGAACGATCATTAACCGCTAAACAATCAAACTAGGTCTTTTTTAACATGCTTAATCAACAAACTGCATCAGCCTTACCGTGGGTCTCTCGTGTTAGCACACTGTTTAAAGCCACAGGACCAGGAATCTTAATGGCCGCCGCCGCAATTGGCGCTTCTCACCTAGTGGCCTCAACTCGAGCAGGTGCCGAATTTGGTTGGCAACTGGCGTGGCTCATTTTATTAGTCAATATCGTTAAGTATCCTTTCTTCGCGGCTGGCGCTCGCTACACCGCAGCAACTGATGAGAGTTTATTGCACGGTTATCAAAAGCAAGGGCGCGGGTATTTGATGCTGTTTACTGGGCTTAATGTTATTGCCGCCATTGCCAGTACGGCTGGGGTATGTATGTTAACGGCGGCAATGTTAACCCAGTTTATTCCGCTATCAATTGACGTATTAGCGCTGATTGTATTGGCCAGCTCATTAGCATTATTAATTTTCGGCCACTACAAACTGCTTGATAAAATGACTAAAATTATCATGTTGGCTCTTACGCTAACCACCTTGGTAGCCGTGGCATTAGCCTTTAATCGTTATAGCGGATTCGGCACTCCAGTGGTCAGTGAATCTCCTTGGCAATGGGCATACGTCGGTTTTTTAGTAGCGATGATGGGTTGGATGCCAGCTCCGATAGAGGTAAGTACTTGGAACTCGTTATGGTTAATAGAAAAACGTAAAACCCAAACGGTAACTGCCAAGCAGGCTATTTTTGATTTTAATCTAGGCTATGTCACCACGGCATTACTGGCGATTGTATTTTTAGCGTTAGGCGCATTAGTGATGCACGGCAGTGGCGAGCGTTTTTCAGACTCAGGTGCGGTATTTGCCTCACAATTGATCACCCTTTATAGCCAAGTCATGGGAAATGAAAGCCGCTATCTAATTGGGATTGTTGCATTTTTATGTATATTTAGTACCACGGTTACTGTGATAGATGGCTACAGTCGCACACTTGATATGGGCTGGCGATTACTGTCTCACAACACGTCACCACGCAGTTATTTAACCCAGGTGATGCTCGGGATCAGCGCGCTTGGTTTATTACTCATTTTATTCTTTAAAGGCGCCTTATTACCGCTGCTTGAATTTGTGATGATCCTTGCCTTTATGACTACCGTTATTTTTGCATGGCTTAACTTCCGTTTAATGACAAGTAACACCTTGGCTAAAAAACATCGTTATGGCCGTGTGATGGTTGGGTTGTCTTGGATTGGTTTATTGTATTTAGTTAGCTTCGCTATCTTGTTTATTTATTGGTATTTCACAAAATAATCTCACTAAAAGCCTAGAGGCTAGACCCTTCTATCCGTAAGCGCTGCCTTCGCTTGTTATCATTTTTTAAGCTGTTCCTGAGATGACAAGCGGTGACGAGCGATATCAAGCAATGACAAGCAAGAGCCTAGAGGCTAGACCCTTCTATCCGTAAGCGCAGCGTTCGCTTGTTATCGCTTGTTATCATTTTTTAAGCAGTCCCTAGCAGCGTTAGAAATCGATTGCAGCTCAAGCAGGATTAATCTGACTAATCAGTGATTACCCGCTATAATAGTGTTTCGTCAACTGACCTAAACCATTTATGCGCAGCCGCGCCAGAGAACCTTATGATTAACAATGATATTCTTCGCCGTATTCGCTTTGTGTTTGACTATTCAAATGCCAAAATGATTAACATTTTCAGCCAAGCCAAAGTAGACATGTCTTCAGAGCAAATTATTGCGCTGTTGAAAAAAGAGGAAGAAGAAGGTTATCAAGCGTGTAATGACACATTAATGTGCCAATTCTTAGATGGTTTGATCATTCAAAATCGTGGTTTAAAGCCTGGAGCTGAAGTACCAGTGCCTTTAAAGCAACTTACTAATAATCTTATATTCAAAAAATTACGCGTAGCGCTAGAAATGCGTGAAGAAGATATTATTGCCGCATTAGCTTTAGCAGATTTTTCAATGACTAAATCTGAACTAGGTGCGCTATTCCGTAACCCTGACCATAAAAACTATAAACCTTGTGGCGACCAGGTGTTAAGAAACTTCGTTAAAGGTTTATCAATCAAACATCGCGGTAAGTAATATTCGTTAGGATTTTGAGATAATACTTTATTAATGCGTAGCTTAGGCTGCGCATTTTTGTTTGTGGCGTTTACATTTAAACAATAATAATTTTGCATTTACACCATGCGATTGTTCACATAGTAATGACACAATAGTAAGTGATGAGTAGAAGTACCTAACAATAATGTGATTTTACTCACTTAACAGACCACAAAAAAGATCAGACGTGATAATCTACAATCATAAAAAAAACCAGCCCTATTCTAATAACGATCTAACTGGATCTAACACATTAAGGTTCCCCATGGACGATAACAAACGCCCCCTCTATCTTCCTTTTGCCGGCCCAGCGATTCTTGAATCACCTCTGCTTAATAAAGGCAGTGCATTTAGTGAAGAAGAACGAATTTATTTCAACCTCGAAGGCCTCATTCCTTGGGTAATTGAAACCATTGATGAGCAAGCCGCTCGCGCTTACGCACAATTTAAAAACTTCACCAATGATCTCGATAAGCACATTTATTTGCGCAATATTCAGGATACTAACGAAACCTTATTTTATCGTTTAGTGCGTAATAACATCAGTGAAATGATGCCGATTATCTACACGCCTACAGTCGGCTTAGCCTGTGAACGCTTCTCTAAAAATTACCGTCGTAATCGTGGCTTATTCATTTCGTATCCTAACAAAGATCGCATTGATGATATTTTAAATAACTCGACTCGCCATAAAGTCAAAGTCATCGTGGTGACAGACGGAGAACGTATTCTCGGTTTAGGCGACCAAGGCATAGGCGGTATGGGGATCCCAATTGGTAAATTATCGCTATACACTAGTTGTGGTGGCATAAGCCCGGCGTATTGTCTTGCTGTGACGTTAGATGTTGGTACTGATAACCCACAACTTCTTGAAGACCCTATGTATATGGGCTGGCGTCATCAACGTATTGGCGGCGATGAATATGCTGAATTTGTTGAAGAATTTATGCAAGCCGTCAGCCGTCGCTGGCCTGATGCATTAATTCAGTTCGAAGATTTTGCACAAAAAAATGCCATGCCATTACTTGAGCGTTATAAAGATCAATATTGCAGTTTCAATGATGATATCCAGGGCACGGCAGCTGTTACGGTTGGCTCACTATTGGCTGCTTGTAAAGCCGCTAATAGTAAACTCAGCGAACAACGCATCACCTTCTTAGGTGCGGGTAGCGCAGGTTGCGGTATTGCCGAAGCGATTGTGGCGACAATGGTATCTGAGGGCATTAGCGATCAACAAGCTCGCTCACAAGTGTTTATGGTCGATCGTTGGGGCTTATTACTCGATAATATGCCTAACCTACTCCCTTTCCAACAGAAGCTAGCTCAACCTTGTGCCACGATAGAAGCTTGGGACAATTACAGTGACAATATCTCGTTACTTGATGTAGTTAACAATGCTAAACCAACGGTACTTATCGGAGTATCAGGCTCTCCAGGGTTATTTACTGAAGAAATCATTAAAGCAATGCACAGCCATTGTAAACGTCCGATAGTATTCCCATTATCGAATCCAACAAGCCGTGTAGAAGCGACTCCTAAGGACATCCTTAATTGGACATCGGGCCAAGCACTCGTGGCAACGGGCAGTCCATTTGAACCAGTAATAGTCAATGGCGAAACTTTTGAGATAGCGCAGTGTAATAATAGCTTTATCTTCCCAGGTATTGGCTTAGGCGTATTATCTTGTGGTGCAAGACGTGTATCTGATGAAATGTTAATGGCTTCAAGTCGTGCTTTAGCGGAGTGTTCACCATTAGGTAAAGACGGTGTTGGCTCGCTATTACCTCGCCTTGAAGATATTCAAACTGTTAGTAAATATATTGCTTTTGCTGTTGCTAAAGCAGCTATTGATCAAGGTTTAGCATTACCTTGTACCGATGAGTTACTGCAACAATCGATTGAGGCTAACTTCTGGGAACCTGAATATCGTCGTTACAAACGTACCTCATTCTAACAATGATTAAGTACGACTCAGCGCTTTAGAATGATAAAGCGCTGATCATCATTACTGTGATAGCAAAACTCATTAATAGAAATGGTTATGCGTTTTGTAACCATAAAAAATCCCAACCTAAGTTGGGATTTTTTATGTCCGCTATAACAGTAAATTTATGCCGACATCACTAGCTTAAAACTATTTAACAATGGACGGTCGGTGCGCGCTTTTTTAAGCTTACGTAAACACTCTTTCAACGACTGCTCCGCTAAGCGACCGAATACACCATCATATTCATTATTATTCATCTCTTCTTCAGAGTCCGCACTGTCAGCAATTTCTTGCGCAACACGGCTTAACTGCATCCACGCATTGGCAATATAAAAGCCATGAAACTCTGCTTTAGTCATTAACTTTTGCGCACTCGCTGGCAATGCATCCCAAGCATGAGTATACGTATTGGCTTTATCTTCAATAAGTTCGGTAAACAAGCCTTCATAGGCCTCAAGCAATGTTTCTGGTAACTTATCCATCGGCAGCACTTTGTTTGCTACGTTATACGAAATTTGTTTTGCTACTTCTTGATACTGCGGGTCAACTTTTGTCATGGTTATCTCTCAATTAAAATTCTCCACATAGATCCGCATCAGAATGTTTGATGGCACAATAATCAAACTATTTAGTGAAATTAGGCCAGATCAAACGCATTCTTATGTCATATCAATGCAGTGATATGTCTTTTTCTCATGTAAATTAAAACAAGCTGGTTCAATTATGACATGATTTTTTACTGTTTGTATTATCAGTTTTTAAAGTAATACTCCGCCGATATATCAACCTGATGGGCAGATACTCCTTTAAAATTGGACTTTAATCTGCAGGTCACATCAATTTATCCTTGATAAAAGGCCTGTTGTGCACAATAATTGCTCATCGATAGTAAAGATACATACAAAAGTATTACAACAACGCTCACACAATAATTATTGTTGCCAACAAAAAAACTATAAATAAGCAGCTTATTAACTTGAAAACATCACTTCAGATTCACTTTTTTATTGCCATTTTTATAGCAATATTTTTTTTACCCACATCAGTCTTTGCCGCTTATTACGACAACGTCAAAGCTGATGCTATCTATAAAAAAATAGATTTAGCTGATTATGTTGATCAGGTTTCAGGTGAAGAGTTACTCAACGAATATAAGCGGCTCATTGCCTCTGACGATGAGATCCGTCAAAAACTCTATGTCCGTTTATACTGCTGGAACCAGCCTTCTACTACAGATAGTGAACTTGCCAGCGCCATTAAGTATGCAGAGCAACAACTGCTGATATATTCAGTACCCTATCCATCAGCAATTCATACTGATTTATTATTATGTTTAGGTTATTACAAACAGTTTTCAGGTCAATTAGACGAAGCTCTTGACGATCTTTCTAATGCAATAAATAACGCATACGAACTTGAAGATCCTCGACTTATCGCTGACGGCCGAAGCATTCGAGGGGCAATGCTGTCATATCAAGGCAACTATTCATCTGCATTAGAAGATTTAATTACATCGCAACAATTGTATGAAAATCTTAATTTAACTTATTGGGCAAATGATAACTTAAGTGAACTTGCTGCAAGTTATCGGCGTTTTGGTGATGCTGAAACCGCTCTGAAATACCAAATAAAACTTGAACAAGCTTACCTTAAGGCCAATCAACAAATAGAAGCTGATAATATCAATAATCAGATCGCGTTTTCACTTCTAGAGCTTGGGCGTATTGACGAGTCTACTGCACGATTTAAACAGTCGCTTACCTTCTGGAAAACCCAAAAAGATAACATTGCTATTGCAGATGCCAAAACCAATATTGCAGGAAACCTGATTAAACTAGATAAAATAGATGAAGCACTAGTGCTGTTAAAGGAAGCAGAAAAAGAAATCCCAGTCAGTAATGATGGGCCGCATAGTTCATTAATGTTATACCTAGCACAAGTATATTTAGCTAAAAATGAATTAGATAAAGCCCTTGAATACAGTCAGCTTGCATCAATTGATTTTAACCGTGGTGGCAATCAACGCGGTGAAAATGAAAACATCTATCTCAAAAGCGATATCTACCAAGCTAAAGGTGATATTGAAAATGCATTAAAAACATTACAAAAATTTATTAAAATGCACATGGCACTTGATAAGCAAAATATGTCTGATCGCAACTCAGAAATGCAAGCGCGCTTTAATACCAACAAAATTCAAACCGAAAACGAATGGTTAATACTACGCGACAAAGATAAAGAGCAGCAGTTACAGATTTTACAGCGTAACGAAAGCATGCAAATTATCATTATTATCTTAGTTGCGATTATTTTAATTATCGTATCAATGTTTGCTTACAAGCAAGTTATACGAAAACAACTCTTTAGGCGTTTAGCCCTAACCGATGAGCTGACTAAATTGGCCAATAGACGTGATACCTATTCTCAAGGGCATTACTTCTTAAAATCATCCAAACTATCAGGTAAGCCGTTTTCCATTATCTCTTTTGATGCTGATCATTTTAAAATGGTCAACGATACATTAGGCCATGATATGGGCGATAAAGTGCTAGTAAAGCTAGCGTCAATTAGCGCAAGCATGATGCGCGATACCGATGTTGTTGGACGTGTTGGCGGTGAAGAATTTTTGATTTTACTGCCTAATATCGACAAAACTAAAGCCATTGAAATCGCTAATCGTTTAATTGAAACCATTGCTGATTACGATTGGACTCAGATTGCGCCGAACTTACATCAAACCGTCAGTGCCGGGGTTGCCAGCTATAGTAATGAAGAAGACTTGTCACCATTGTTACTAAAAGCCGACAAAGCGCTCTATTCTGCCAAAGCTGCAGGTCGAAATTGTGTCAAAGCTGAGTAAAACGCGTATAATTTTAGCGTGTTTACTCAATGATAGTGTTATGACAACAACGACCGCAGCATTAACTCCAAATCCTATTCCTGATCTAGGAACCAATCTAACAACTGAGCCCTGTCCATTGACCGCGGCTCAACTTGATGTGCTCAATAGACAAATCAAGCTTTGGGGTAAAGAACTTGGCTTTGCTCATATTGGTGTTGCTGATGTCGACTTAAGCCAACATGAAGCAGCATTACAAGATTGGTTAGATAAGGGGTATCACGGTGAGATGGGTTATATGGCTAATCACGGAATGATGCGCGCTAGACCTGCAGAGTTACATCCAGGAGCCATTAGAGTGATTTGTGCTCGGATGGACTATTTACCACCTGACGCCGGCTTTGCCAGTAATTTAACTGACCCAAATCTTGGTTATATCTCTCGTTATGCGGGTGGACGTGACTATCATAAACTCATCCGACAACGGCTTAAAAAGCTCGGCGATAAAATCAACCAGTATTGCCAACAACTAGACTTTGATGCGACTGATTTTAGACCATTTGTGGATTCTGCACCTATTTTGGAACGTCCATTAGCCGACAAAGCCGGACTAGGCTGGACTGGCAAACACTCGTTAATTTTACACCCTGATGCAGGCAGTTGGTTTTTCCTCGGCGAGTTACTCATTAACTTACCATTGCCGTTAGATATCCCGATTGAAGAAGGCTGCAACACTTGCGTAGCCTGCATAAAATCATGCCCAACTGATGCGATTGTCGAACCCTATGTTGTCGATGCAAGACGCTGTATTTCTTACTTGACCATTGAATTACAGGGTGCTATTCCAGAAGAGTTTCGCCCGCTTATAGGAAATCGTATTTATGGTTGTGATGACTGTCAGCTAGTGTGTCCGGTAAACGCTAAAGCACCACTGACTAAAGAGACTGATTTCCATACTCGCACTGCGCTTATTCAACCCGATTTACTGACTTTATTTGCTTGGTCTGAAACTTATTTTCTCAACCAAACAGAAGGTAGTGCGATTCGTCGAATTGGTCACAAACGTTGGTTACGTAATATCGCGATTGCATTAGGTAATGCTCCCGCTAATCCGGCCATTATTGAGGCATTGGAGCAACGTAAACACAGTGAAGAAGTGGATGATATGGTACTTGAACATATTGAATGGGCATTAGTGCAACAAATACAAAAAGCGCCACAGTCGGCGCTTTCACGGAAAACTCAACGAGTGATTAGATCAATACAAAAGGGTTTACCAAGAGACGCATAAACGAAAAGCGACAACTAGGTCCTAAGCATTAGAGTCTAAGGTAAAACCCACTTTAATAGTTACTTGCCAGTGGGCAATAAGACCTTCTTCTAAGTGGCCACGAGTTTCGATAACTTGAAACCAGCGCAAATGTAGTAAACTTTTATTGGCTTCTGCAATCGCATTTTTAACAGCCTCATCTGAACTGATTGGTGATGAACCAACAAGTTCAATGACTTTATAAGTGTGACTCATAATAGCTCCTATTGTTAACTGCACATCTTTAGTTTTAGTGTAGTAAACAATAGTACAGTTCACCGCAAAATCACTGCGTAATAACCAGTAAAATGGAGTAGCAGAACCAATCTAACTCAGTTGATTTCTGCAAGTTAATCAATTTGAATAATGCCAATAGCTGCTTTTTCTAAATTGATCACTTCGTCACGTACTGCTAACGTAAGTTGGTTAAGCTTTGCACATCGTTAGCCCAGTCGACCGCCATAGATTTTGGACGAGAAACATCGCCATAAGTCAACGGAGGCTTAATGCAGCGAGAACCATAACGTTCACCCAACCAAATTGAGTAAACCTAACGCCCTCTAATTATTCACAAAAATACTCCACCATGTCATTTCGCTCAGCTTCGCCGTGAACTAGCATGTCGATACCCAATTTAAGCTGACATGAAATAGTGTCTTGAGTGACTTGCTCAAGCTGTAATCACGGCATTGATTCATCTTTCGCTAGCGACTGCGTAACGCCCGCATGACAGTAGTTCAACACCTGCATCTCTTGCCAGCCAATGAGTGGTTTTAATTCACTGGCACGTTTTTCAAATCCGTTAATGTTGCTTCACCGCGCCAATAACGCTCTAAAATAAACTTCAATTCACGCAGACGTCCTATACGGGGAAACCCTAAACTTGAAATTTTCATACTGCTTTACTTTTCGTTGAGCAAAAAATATGGCTATTTATGCAGAAAAACCGCATAGGCGTCTGGACGTCTAGAAGTTTATTGTGTTACTCTGCTGTCAAGCAATCGAATTGATTTCATCAGCTAGTTGAGCAAGATTCATGTGGAGAGAAAATGATAGAGCTTAGACACCTTCGCACCTTGATGGCGTTAAAGGAAAGTGGCAGTTTAGCGGGTGCAGCTAAAAAAAGGTTTGTAACCCAGTCGGCGCTTTCTCATCAAATAAAAGAGTTAGAAACACGGATAAACTCAACTATTTTTGTGCGTAAGAGCAAACCATTGACGTTTACTCACGAAGGTTCACGTCTGCTGAATTTAGCGGAAGAAATCTTACCGAAAGTGATTGCAACCGAGTCGGATCTTAAACGCGGTTTAGAGAGTGAAAGCCAACAACTTAAGCTTGGCATTGAATGCCACAGTTGTTTTCGTTGGTTAATGCCTGTTATTGAGCAATTTAAACAACATGCACCAGCAGCTCAAATTGACATTTCGAGTCGTCATTTATTTGATTCACTCAATGCATTGGAAACAGGCAGTTTAGACATAGTGCTAACATCAGACCCTGTGCCAGGACATAGCGTCGCTTATCAGCATTTATTTGATTTTGAAGTAAAATTAATTGTTGCCAGTGATAACGAATTAGCGACACAAGCGTTTGTCACGCCAGCGCAATTGGCAAAGCAAACCTTAATTAGTTACCCCGTGCCTTTAGCGCGTTTAGACATATACAAACACTTTTTAGAGCCTGCTGGTATTGAACCTGGCGAGCAAAAACAGTGTGATTTAACCTCAATGTTATTGCAACGAGTTGCCTGTAATGACGGCGTAGCAACCCTACCAACTTGGTCTATCCGAGAGAGTCAGGGGCTCAGTCTTACTGCGGTTAAATTAGGATCGGAAGGCCTGAAACGTCCATTATTTGGGGCTTATCGTCGCGACGCCACTAATGCAAATTTAATCCAAAAGTGGCTCGAACTGGTAGCGAGTGAAGGCATAAATCTACAACGGGTTGATTAATAAGCCTCGTTTAGATAGCACGCGTCGAAGCACAAGTCCTGGAGAATCAGGGTTTTGTGTTTGACGTAAATTATGTGCAATCAAAAATTCTTCGCGTAAATCTTCATCTAGTCCTAGTGACGCAAATGCTTCAAGCGATAACTGCTGCTGTTGTTTATCAATAAGTGACTTCAATACTTTTAACGATACTGGCCGAGATAACTCTGCATTTAAATAAGCAAAAGCCGTTAACGCAATCACCTGCCCAAACACACTAAACAACGCTAACGTTTGCATTTCATCCGCATCGATTTTAGTACCAACACCAATGTCATTGTCTTCGCGCAACAGTTCTATGCAATCCATCGCGATGATTTCATTTAATGCCCAATAACCTTGAACGAGTTTTTTGTAAGGCTCTGAAAGTTCATCAAGTCTTTCTTTAAGGTAAAACGAAAACGCGTAGCGATAAATGTTCACTTGGCCCAATCGGATTAAGGCATCTTTTACACTACGGCTTTTTGTTGATATGACACCTGCTGTTTGCGCGGTATTACTGCGTAACAATAAATGGGCTGCCAAAGCAGGATCCGCTGAAATGATATCGATAACGACTCGAATATCAGCTTCGTTAATCAGAGATTTTTTTAATGGAATTAATATGCCACGACGACCAATGACTTGCTCTTCATTGCCAATAATAGCTTGAACTTGAGTAAGGACTTGTTGCTCAAGATTAGTCATATTCATCAATTACCTTTTCTTAGAATAAATCACTTTATTCATTAATTTAACGATATATTAAAACGAAAGCCAGTAATAGTTTACTGGCTTTCGAAAGGTTATTCGCTAAAAAAGATAATCTAGAAACGATAACCCGCGGTAAGTCTAATTGAGCGACCAGTACCAGAATAATAACCACTGCCATAAGCCGAGTAATAACCGGTGCCAACATAATCTTCATCAAGCAAGTTATCTACACGTAAGCTACCATTCCAACCTGAATAGGTATAGTTAAGCGCAAGGTTTGTTAGCACGTAACTGTCTAACTTATCACCGGTATTGCTGTTGTCGCCTTCCATGTAACGCTCACCAGTGTAAACACCTTCAACAAAAGCTTGCCAATTATCAGCAAAATCATAGCTTACGAAGGCTTTACCTGAATGTTTTGCTACCCATGATAACGCTTTACCGTCGTTCTCACCTTGAGTGAACTCAGCATCAATATAGTCGTACGAAGCTCCTAGCAGCCAGTCATTAGATAACTGTACATCATAAGCAGTGCTCACACCAAAACGGCGAGACTCATCGGCGTTTACGTTAGCTCCACCACCATAAGGCCCATCAGTACGACCGCCTTCGTAAACAATCTCATCTTCTAACTCAAGTTGATAAGCATTGATTTTTAATGTCTGAGTCGTAGTGGTAAAGTCCCAGCCCGCTTCGTAAGAACGACCTGTTTGTGGATTCAAACCTTGTACATCAAGCGGGGTGTAAGCTTGCTCATCGACTTTAGCAAAACGGAAGTTATCATTTGCACGGACATAAAAACGATTTTCACTGCTTGGGCGATAATTTAACCCCAACTCCAACGCATGGGCGTCATTATCGATTTCAATACGATTCGGATAAAGTAATTGGTCATATAAATCGTCTGTCACTTCAGAATAACGACCACCGACGACATAAGATAAAGTCGGCGTGATCGGTACCGATGCTTGCACATAGGCGCTCTTTTGTGTCTGTTCATTATTTCGTTGCGTATAGAGCGTATCGAAATCTGCTTCACCTTTACTCACATCAATACCGGCAACAAAATTTAAATCGCCATGTTCTAAATGATAGTTAGCAGTAGCTTTAGGCGAGAAACTCAATAGATCGCGCTCAATACGCCCTGCGCCACCAAATAACAAGCTCGAGGTTGATGTATCTGAGTAGGTTAAATCTGCACCTAAGGCCCAGATTTTATTCAGCTGATATTGATAACCACTGCGCAATGCTGTGGTTATTTCATGAGAGAACTCACCTTCAGAAAATGATGCTACTTGGCGAGGATCGGCTTCATATTGCGCCAGCGTTAGCGCACCCGGTGCTTGGCGATCGTTATCAAAATGATTCACTTCAACAAAGAAGTCTTCGATATCTGTTTGATATTGCAAGCGACCAAGAATAGAGCTGGTTTCATTGTCATTATTATCGCGGTAATTATCGCTTTCGTTATAGCTCGCCGCTAAAAAGTAACGCCATGCATCGTTGATAGCCCCTGAAATATCACCTTTAGCTTCATAGGTATCAAAACTGCCACCACTAACCTGTAAGCCACCACCAGTTTCTGTTGGTGCTTTGGTAATGATATTGATAACGCCGCCAACAGCTTGGTCACCATATAATACCCCTGCGCTACCCGATAAAATCTCAATACGCTCAACTAAGTTAATCGGGATCGATTCAATACTCGGCGCTGAAATATCGATATTATTCAGTCTGCGTCCATCGACCAAAATTAAGGTGTTATTAGCGGCTTGTGATGCAGAAAAACCACGCATAGAAAATACGGTGCCCGAGTTATTATTCGACACCTGAATACCAGATTGTCCACGTAATAAATCGGTTAAATTGGTGGCGCCGCTCATTTGAATATCAGCAGCATCAATGACATTAACATTGGCTGCAATATTTAATGGCTTGGCAGCATTACGGCCAATAACCACAATGGTTTCATCCATGCTGATAGCCGAAGACGAGGGGGATGTAACAACTGATTCAATCGCAACAGCATTAACACTTGCGACACTGAAGACAGCACTTAATAACAGTGCGATTTTTGTTGGTTTAGTACCCATTTACCTTTAACTCCTGAAAGGAAAAATGGGGCAGTAGCGCCGCAATATAGAGCACCACTTTCGTCCTATTGTACAGAAAAGTTCTATAAAATAAGTCACTAGCGGTATCACATTACATTTCGAGATCTGCCCACCGAAATCATCGAAATCACCTTTAAGGCCGGTCTCCGGACTGAGGTTTTGGCGTTACACTAAAGGTAAACGCACGCGAGCCGAGATGATTAACGCAACACTGTTGCGCACCTGACTCTCACCAATCACCGTTGCGGGGGCAGTACCAGATTTACACTGGTTTCCCGATTATCCTGCTTTGGTCTATCGATCCAAAGCAAGCACCGTAAAGATTGACTATTAAATTATCATGAGTTGATATTCAGCTCATGATTGAAAAATATGTGTTGTTATGCCGGCATTAGCATTGAGTACCTTGGTACTGTCTGACGAATGAGTGGCATCATAAAATATTCACGCGGCGATTATAACGGATTCAAAGGTAAACTTGATACTAACAAAAGCTTAACTCACAGATTATTCAACTTGTCTGGCATTCAACATGTTGGGAAGTGACACTAGAAATGGCCAACAACGCTATCAACACGGCACTAATTATATTAACACGGCGCTAATATATGAACATGTCGTCAATGTTAGCGATAAATGTCGACGTTAGGGTTGGCTCATGAAGGCACGATAATTATCGATTGTGATTGGAACGGTCTCGGTGGTAAAAATAGCTGTACGAATAGATTTATGGATTAGGTAGACATTCTCGTCATCACTTATCACCGTAAAATAGCCCATCTCACCTTGTGGACGAGAGATATAAGACGCTTCAACCACTGCGGAAGAATGATGAATATTAGGCATACTGGTGCAGCCTAATAAACCATGTACAGCCTCGAGCCCGTCTACTTTAGAGCTGCCCAGCTGTTGATAAACAATTTTGCCTTCACAATTTTCTTGATATGTCGCTGCCATCGAATCTAAAAACTGGTCCGGTTCAACATCATTTGCTAAGCCTTTAAACCCCTGCATGCAGACTAAACGAGACCAATCATTTAATGATTCATTGGATGGAATAAACTCAGCCATTGTCATATCGCCACGTTTATCGCTGAATGCAAGCTTCCAATCTAATGGCGGTAAAAAACCAAATTTTGCAGATAAGGCCGTGAGCTTTTGGACATCCTCAGACATCACCATAGCACCTGATGAGTTATCAACGTCGTCAAATGTCATCAGTGCAGGAGGTATAGCCGATGCACCGCTCGGGAACAGGAACATAATCCCCAGACAGCCCGAGCAGCCGATAATTGCAGCAATCTTGTTCATCCAAATGAATCCTTATTTGGTCAAGAAAGAGATAAGTTGACTAAAAATCATTCTAATTATGTATATCCTATCCTGAACATACAACAATTGACACTTATCGATAACATTTACATTGTCGGTAAATGTTAGTTTAATTCTTCGTCGTCTTCGTCTTCATCTTCTGCATCGAATAACTCTTCTTCATCAACGGCAGATTCTGCAGCAATAGCGGCAGCTAAGCTTTTAGCCTTAAGATGCTTTTCAGTTTTACGCTTGTTACGATCAGCTTGCTTAGATAAAAAACCTTGTAGAGCTTGTTCGCCCCATGCTGTTGCTTCTGCTTCTGAAGCAAAACCATCTTGGCTTTTTGATACTATGGTTTTTGTCGCTGTCATACGACGAGTGATTTCGGTTTTCCAAGTGTTTTCGATTTGAATAACACGTAAACCATATTTTTTGCTATCGCTCATAATCTATTCTTTCCTACTTAAGGTATCACAGGCTAAAACCCATGAAATTTCAGCCGCGCAGTGTACTCGAAACGCACGAGTTTGGGCAGCTATTTAATGGTTATTTTTGCAGCTTATTTGAAAAACTAACTCAGTGGCAAGCGTAATGCTGCCACTGATAATAATATGATGAATAAAATCTCGCTGCGCTGAGGTTATTGTTTCACTAATTGGTTAGAACCAACAATCATCATTTCACATTTATGGCAATCAAACACCAACTTCAATTTATCTTTACCAACATCTAAAAACATTGGGTCGGCTTTAATCCCTTCAACTTCTTTCGGGCATAAGTTAAAGCTGTAACGTAAACAATGTTTGGTCACCATTAACGGTGCATCATGCAACACGTTATTTTTCTCATAGGTATCTTCAATTTGAATCACCCCATGCTGATGATAAAACGATTTCGCTTTTTCGTTCGCCACGTTAGATAAAAAGCTCAATGCTTTTTGTGGGAAACGCGCAGTTTTATCATGTACCCAACGCTCTGGTCGTTGGTAGCTCGTCACCCTTGTGGCCATTAATGCACTAACCGCATCGCGGCGCAGCTCGTTAACCACCGATGCAGGTAAAAACCACATTTGCTCAGTCAGTAAATTAATCTTGTTCAATACAAAATCACTACTGCCAAGTTTGCTGAGTTGCTTTTTGAGGTTTTCTGCCGTTTTAGCTTGATCATTTGCAGGAGCTTTATCGCAAGCTAAGGTAACGGTTGCACTTATACCGTGTATATCTGTAATGGTTAACCCAACGCCGTCATCGCTATCAAAAAATTGCATATCAACAGCAATTTTACGCGTGGCAGAATCTTTATTCAGGATAGCTTCAAACTTATGATCAAAGTTACGGAACATCATCACGCCAATTTTAAGATCTTTAGGTACCTCAGTTAAATACAAGGTATTACCGTCGGCGCGGTTAATGCGCACGCCGGAGAGCTTATCGTCAGACAACCGCTGGGTTTCATAATGCTCAACAAAAAAACATAAGCCATCACCATTGTTAAAATGAATGTCTTTGCCACTTTCACTGGTATCGATTTTAATAAAGTCTTTACCTACTTGGGTGATACGACCCACTTTCTCACCAATAAACTTAGGCGAACTAAAATGCTCAATGGCCTCAGTACGTTCATTGACAAAATAATCTGTTTTACCGCGGTTAAAACTTTTATCAGGATCGGGCGTAAAATTAAACTCGCAACGACCATGAGAAATAGATTCCAAATCATTTCGTTTAGCAATAATGGCATCCAGTTGTTGGCGGTAATGTGCGGTAACATTCTTAAGGTAAGTAATGTCTTTTAAGCGGCCCTCAATTTTAAATGAGCTAATGCCCGCATCAATTAAGGCTTCTAAATTATCTGTTTGGTTATTGTCTTTTAGTGATAATAAATGCTTATTTTCAGCTAATACTTCACCTTCACGCGTAGTTAAATTACACGGCAATCGACACATCTGTGAACATTCACCGCGATTAGCACTGCGATTAGAATACGCATGGCTTAAATTACATAAACCGCTATAACTGACACATAACGCACCATGAATAAAGAACTCTAACTTCATCTTTGTGCTAGCAGCAATGTCGCGAATTTGTGGAATATTCAACTCACGAGCTAACACGACTTGTGAAAAACCGACTTGTTCGAAAAAGACTGTTTTTTCTGGGCTGCGGTTATCAGTTTGAGTACTCGCATGTAACGCTATAGGTGGAAGATCTAATTGTAAAACCCCCATGTCTTGAACAATCAAGGCATCGACACCGGCTTCATAAAGTTGCCAAATAAGCTTTTGCGCTTTATCAATCTCGTCATCCATTAAAATGGTATTAAGCGCCACAAACACTTGGGCATGATAACGATGAGCAAATTCAGCTAAGCGAGCGATGTCTTCAACGCTGTTGCCAGCATTATGACGCGCGCCAAATGCTGGACCGCCAATATAAACGGCATCAGCGCCATGACGAATAGCCTCAATGCCATAATCAGCATTTTTAGCCGGTGCTAACAGTTCAAGTTGGCGCTTTACAGGCGCCTCAGGGGTGAACAATTCTACAGAAACCATAATGTTAACTAAATTTCGCATTAATTCGGATAAAAAAGTGCGCCAACATACTAATATTGTCGCATTGACATAAGTATGTTGACGCACTCACATAGCTTTATACTTTAGCAAACTTTGAACAAAGTTCTAAGTAAATTCGTTGCTAATGACCGCCTAAAAAACGGTCGAATAGAGCTTATAAAAATAATTCTTGGATGTTTTTAAAGTCAGCTTTGCCTTCAGCAATTTCTTGCGGATTAAGCCCAGACACTTCATGGGGAAACACTAACCAATCTTCAGATGAATGAATAAAATAATCTGGTTTTAGCTCTACTTTAGTGTTTTTTGGCTTGTAATAAGGACATGCGATCCGGATATCTGTAGGCATGTTTAAACGCATGAACTTTCTTAATTTACCAATCAGCGCATCAATACTGCGGCCAGAGTCAAAAACGTCATCAACAATCAACAAACCATCGCTAGCATTGGCGTTTTCAATAATGTAATGCAAACCGTGTACTTTGATATTTTTATCTTGTTTGTCAGTGCCGATACCATAATAAGAAGACGTTCTAACGGCTATATGATCGGTTTCAACTTTTTTAAAATCAAAATACTCTTGGACTGCAATACCGATTGGAGCACCACCGCGCCAAATACCCACGATAAACTGTGGTCGAAAGCCACTGTCATATACTTGCGCAGCGAGTCTAAATGAATCTTCCAGCAGTTGTTGCGCACTAATATAATGTTTATCTGTCATTGGTTAAGCCCCCGATTATTTTATTGCGGAGAATTTTATACCAAATAAAGCTTTCTTGCCTGTAAGAATAGGAATTAATTGATCAATACCCATAAAAAATAAGACATGTTGGTCAAATAATATATGACTCAATATTGATTCCTACTTATTTGATGCATGTTCACATCAAGCATTTGCGTACGTTAAATCACTTCAGCATCAATAGAAGTCCTATCAACAAATCTCTAGTTCACTGCACGAGCCAAGTGACCGAGCGAGCTTATCAATGGAGATAAATCTACTTGTCATTAAAAACGACTATGGCATAGTGGGTTTAATGACAAGTAGATTAATCGCCAATTCAGGATGAATACGCCACTATGCTGCTCAATAAAACCTTACACAATAATTACGGTACTGGACTGGCAAACACCACGGACAGCAACGAACTCAATGTGCCCAAAGGTGACAACCCGCTCATATGGCCTGTGCTGAGTTTATTACAATCGTCAAATCAAAGTTGGAAAGTGCATCATTTAGCCAGTGAATTACAAACTAAAGGTTTAATGCATAACCTTGACCCATTACCCGAAAAAGACCTATTCAAACGCAACTTTCTACTAATGAACGCCTTGTATGAATTACAAGACATACTCATGCCTAAACAGTGGTTGCAAGTGAAGGCGATGGAAATCCAAATATTTCGGATCATTCCAGCCAGTGCTGATATACAACATATTCGCGATGGTGCATTACGTGACTATTATCTCGATTGGAACAATTATGACTCCAGCGTTAACGTTGTACGTGAAATGCTTGAGTCATTTTGGTCGAGCTTTCAAGAGTATATTGGTGTTAATACACAGTTGATGCACAAAGGTCATGCGTTAAAAGTGTTTGAACTTGATGAAACCGCAAGCGATAGAGACATTCGTAAACAGTGGCGTAAGTTAGCGCTAAAATGGCATCCCGATCGTGAACAAGGTAATGCTGAACGTTTTCGAGAAGTGTGCGAAGCATGGCAGACACTGAGAGATTAACGTTGGTCAGTAAACTATCGTGGTTGAACAACCTTCATCCACAGCCGTTATCATTGTCAGCATGAAGATGATTAAGATGACTGCTCTACATTAACACTTCAATATTTGCCCTGCTTATTCACCATGCCATATCGGCCTTTCCACATAACCCATCAACAATGAACAACCCATGAGCACTTAATGGTGACATTGGCAGAAATCGTTGCCCTCACATCAATATCTGAACTTTATTAAAGGATTATCTTCATAAAACACGCACCGATCACGAAATTAGCGTCTTTTTGATTGATGATTTAAGCCATAATTCAGCTAACAAACTTACCCTATTTAGCTAAAGTAGATTAATCGAATCCTAGTGACTATTTACTACTAATATTGATTTACTACTACCATTAATTCGTTATTAACACTGATTTACTACTAACAGTGATTTGCTATTAACATAGATTTGAGGTTTACATGATTAAATATTTCGCCATTGTACTAACGCTCATCACGGCCTCGTTTAGCACATTTGCTACGCCATTTGTTGCAGGCAAACATTACACCCAAATATCTAACAACATGGTTCCAAGTGAACCTAAAGTCACTGAATTCTTCTCGTTCTATTGCCATAACTGTTTCAATATGGAAAGCCAGTACTTGCCTGAAATCAAGGCCGGTTTAGACAAAAAAATAGCTTTCGACAGTAAACATGTCGACTTTATGAATAGCGACTTGGGTACAGAAGTCATGCGCGCATTAGCGGTTATTCATAAACTCGATAATAAAGAAGCGTTAAAAATAGCTATGTTTAGCGCAATCCAAGGTAAAGATAATACCGGTGGACACGACCACGCTGCAGCTGGACATGAGCACAAATCACAGATTAATAACCGTGCTGATATTAAAAATGTTTTTGCTCAGTTTGGTGTCGATGCAGAGCAATATGACACAGTAGCAGACAGTGCAGACACCAATAAAAAGTTAACCATGTGGCGTCAACAGCAAGTAACGTATGCAGTACAAAGTGTACCGGCATTTATTGTTAACGATAAATACGCCATCAATTTAAATGAAATGCGCAGTTTGGACGACATCATTGGGGTCATTAACTACTTAGCATTAAAACAGTAGTGCTGCTAACCGATACAAAAATGGCTATCCACTGGATAGCCATTTTTTTATCTCTATTGCTTAACTTGCAGTGGTATAAATTGCATAACTTAATCGCGGTAAGGTCACCGTTAACTCTGCTGATGCGGTCTGTGCGGCATCTTCAATTGATGGCACGACAACATCTGGCCATGTGGTCATTAAGCGATAATGCTTACCCTCTTGAGTGACATTAATAGTCTGCGCTTGCTCACCGCTATTAAACACTATCAAAAATTCTACCCCTGTTTCAGGGTCTACCCGAGCGAATGCAAACATATCTTTGTCTGCTTGGTAAAAGCGGTCTCGATATTGACCACGACGCAAAATAGGATATTGCTTACGCAGTTCACTCAGTTGCGCTATTGCTTGATACAAAGGGTGCTTAGGGTCAAAGTTATCATCTACGGTCGTCGCTTTTGTGCCCAGTAAAATGTTGTCATTGTAGCTAGCAACGTGAGATACAAACATATCCTCTCGTGCGTCAATGTCATTACCATCACCCGTAAACCCTTGCTCATCACCATAATAAATCACAGGAATACCACGAGATAAAAACATAAACGCATGAGACAAAATACTGCGTTGCAATTTATCGGCTGAGCTCACATCAGGATAGGCTTGATTAATAAAATAACCAGTGCGTCCCATGTCATGATTACCTAAAAAAGTCATCAATAAATCAGCCTGGCTGTCGTCATCTTGATATAACGAATCTTGGGCAAATAATTGCTGGGCTAATACAGGACTCTTG
This sequence comes from Shewanella sp. SG44-2, assembly GCF_014164215.1. NCBI lineage: Bacteria > Pseudomonadati > Pseudomonadota > Gammaproteobacteria > Alteromonadales > Shewanellaceae > Shewanella > Shewanella sp. SG44-2. The sequence goes on along the minus strand of NZ_JACJEU010000023.1, from coordinate 16,777 downwards.
CCGCGATAAAAAATATCTGCCGCAGTTTGTTGAAACGCAAAGTCCAATACAGAAGGTAACTTGCCTTGGGTGGTAAAAACACTGAGGTTGTTAGGGTTGGTATCGTACACTTCACCAAACACATGAAACTGAGGAATGCCTTGTGCCTTGGCAAAGTTAACGATTTCAGGGCTAAACGTTTGCCAAAATGACAAGTCCACATGTTTAACTGTGTCGATCCTAAATCCATCTGGCTTAAATTCTTTAATCAGATGTTGGTAAATATCAACCATGCCAGATACCACTTCAGGATCTGCGGTATTAAGATCATCTAAGCCACTAAAGTCGCCATTTAACGAGCTTTCACCTTTAAATGTGCTATCACCTTGATTGTGATAAAAACGTGGGTCATTTAACCAATCAGGCACTTTTACACTCGCTTGATCTTGAGACACAAACGGCGTGTAACTGTCGCCCTTTTCAACTTGAGCTAACGACTTGTATTCGCAATGGGTTTGCGGCGCAATAAACTCACCCGACGCTTGATGACACTCTTGATACTTGATGACATCGGCAGTGTGGTTAGTAATAATATCAAAAAAGACTTTTATACCGCGTTGATGTGCAGAGTCTATAAGCTGCTTTAAGTCTGCGTTAGAGCCAAAATGCGGGTCTATTTCGGTAAAGTCGACAATCCAATAACCATGATGCGCAATGCCATCTGATTGAATGGCTTTATTTCGCAATAATGGCGTCATCCAAATCGCGGTAATACCAAGGTTTTGTAGATAATCTAACTTTTGTTCAATACCTAAAATATCACCACCATGAAAACCGCGACTGCTGCTAGTATCAAAACCACCAGCTGAAATGGGCTTGGTTGCTGAGCCGTTGTCATTACTGCTATCGCCGTTATAAAAACGGTCTGGCAATACAAAATAGAAAATATCGTCCCGAACATCACGATGTAAGTAATCTTGGTATATATCAGCTTGTACGCTTGGTTGTGGCAAAGGCTGAACGGCCGACGCTACCACTTCTGTTTCTGCCTGCTGACATCCACTTAACACCAATGCTGCACTCAATAGTGCCCATGTTGTCTTGTTCATATTGTCTTAGAATCCTTTAATTGAATGGCATCGATAAATGCTCGGGTATTGATCAAACATGTTGTCGTAATGTTTAAGGTAACTCATGTCCTTTAGCGCTGACATACAATGCATACCAGTGCTCACGGCTTAACGAGACGTTAGTGGCTTTTGCACAAGCCTTAATACGCTCTAGGTTGGTAGTGCCAATAACAGGTTGAATTTGGCTAGGATGCTGCATTAACCAACTTAATAACACGGCTTCTGGGCTAGTGTGATATTCAGCGGCTAACGTAGCAACAAGCTGACTGGTTTGCTGCACGGCTGTAGACTGTTCCGTTGTTGCGATGCCACTGTAAATCCCTTGGCATAAGCTGCCCCACGCCTGAATTTGTATATTATGTTGATTGCAGTACTCGAGCGTACCAGGGGTAAAGTTAATGTCTTTACCGTCTTGATTACCCGCATAAACGGTTTCGTCTACCCATGCGTGTTTTTGTAGGCTCATTTCAATTTGGTTTACCACTAATGGCTCTCCAAGCATACGCTGCAGCGCGCTAATTTGATGTTGCTGCATATTCGAAACACCCAGAAAACGTACCTTACCAGCAGCTTTTAGCTGTTGAAATGTTTCGGCAATTTCTGCTGGTCGCATTAACGGATCGGGGCGATGAAGCACTAATACATCAAGGTATTCGGCATTGAGTTGCTTAAGGCTGTTATCAACAGAATACTTAATCCACTCTGCTGATAAGTCGTAACGCTTAGGGCCCTTGCTGTCTTCAAATCGAATACCGCACTTGGTTTGCAGGTACATTTTTTCACGCAACTCAGGGCGCTGAGCCAATACTTTGCCAAAAACTGATTCAGCTTTACCAAAAGTATAAATATCTGCGTGATCAAAATAGTTTATTTGGTTATCCAGCGCAGTATCAATGACGTCATGGGCTTGCTGAATATCCGCTTGAGTAATGGCATTGTTATTCCAACCGCCACCCAGCCCCATACAGCCATAAACGATAGGGCTAACGTTGGGTAAAAATTCTGTTAAGGGTAAACCCGTCATATTGATGCTCTTTTTATAATGGTAATGAATATGAGTGTATTGGATCCTGCATAAAAATGAACCGTAAAAACCAAAATCATTATTTGGTATATCTACCAATAACAGATTACAGTTCTCTATAAAATATTATTGATGGTTATAATCATGAGCCGTGAACACAAAAAATTTGAGCGATTATTCTTATTCAGCGAAGTCGCCAAACAACTTAGCTTTACCGAAGCGGCTGCCTCATTAGGGATATCGAGAGGATATTTATCTGAACAGATTAGGCAACTCGAAAAAGAAGTAGGCCGGCCATTACTCATACGCACAACACGCAGTGTAAGGTTAACGCCACAAGGTGAGATGATTTTATCGAGCATGGGACAAGTAAAAGCCGACTTACTCATGCTAGACAAAAGAATTCGTCACGACAACGACGATATCTCAGGGCGGATAAGCATTACAGCGCCTAGCCAACTAACTCAACGACATTTGCTTAATATTTGCCATGAGTTTACTCAATTACATCCGCAGGTACATTTTAGTATTGATTGCAGCTATACCCTGCACGACTTAACCCGTAACGATTTTGATCTCGCATTTAGGGCTACCGCAACACCACCGCAAAACATGGTCGCTAAAAAGCTATTTGATTATCAGCAAATCTGTTGTGCGGCCCCAGCTTATCTTCAACAACACGGCACACCTGATTCGATTGAGGATTTGCACCATCACCAATGCTTAACCGCAACAGAACAAACACACTGGACCTTCAATGCTCAGCCGATATTAATCAATAGCTGCTTGAGTGTTAACGATAATCATATGCTTAAACAGTTGGCATTATTGGGTCGAGGGATTATTGTCGGGCCAGAGTATTTAGTCGATAAAGAAATACAAGCAGGCACATTACAAGCCATCTTAACCACAGAAACCATGAACGCATCGACCGCCTATTTAATTCACCCACAGTTGGTACAGCAATCAGCAAGGCTAAGCAGTTTTATTCAGTTTACGTTAAATTGGTTTCAGCAATTGAATGCCCAATAACGAGTCGATTTGAACTAAGCCACTCTACTGATGACAATGCCGATTTGCGAGTAAACCGTTAAGGTTATAGTTAATTAAAAAAATCCCGAAGATGTAAAAGAGCCAATAAACAATGAACCACAAGAAAGCCAATAAACCCCTGAGCAAACACAATATGATAACTGCGCCATGCTAAAGCATTACTAGGGTCTGCTATGTACCAACCAGCTCCGCTAACCACCACTAGCAGTAATAAAATAACTCCAATGCCTTCAATCACACTGATTAAACCTTTACCCCCAGAGTGTGGCAATTGACCGTGCATTAACCCTCGCACATCTGCAAGCAATGGCGTTAATTCAAAGGTAAGCCAAGGAAAAAACTGACGCCACTGCCCGGCCGCACACACTTTATAAGCAAACATCAATGCTAACAGTGCAGTAAACAAGCCACCATAAACATGAAATACATCCCAAACACTGGCGCGAGGACTTAATTGACGTCCAATTAATATCCATGGGCTGGTGCAAATTAATAACAACGACATCAATATCATCAATGGATGCAATACTGCTTCAATACGCTGCCACAACGGCTTTAGTACCATTAATTATGCCTCTATTATTTGCTGAGCAAACTCATCAACTTTTTGCCAATCGGTAAACTCAACTTTGGTATTAGGGTCTGTCGGCCCTTTGGTTAGCCACATAATAAACCGAATAATATTCCGATCCATGGCACCATAACCTTGGTAATCTAAATTACCGCCAAACACCTGTAATAACGTTGGCTGCCAAGGGCTTTGACTTAAAAACTGTTGCATATAGCTGTTAGTTTTCGGCGTGTTTTTATTGGGTTTGCGCGCCACTAAACTCACCGAGAAAAAACCACTGGGTTTGCTGTCCAATTCCGCACGATGATCTTCAATAAATTGATACAGGGCTGGGCGATGTTTGCCATGACGAATGCTGGCGCCAATGTACACTTTATCAAATAGGGCCAAATCGGGAGCTTCCGCTAAGGATGCTACCGTGACCAGTTGATCTTGCTCAATCAGTTGACGCTGTAAATATTCACATATTTTTTGAGTGTAACCATGGACACTTGAATGGATCAGTAAAATTTGGCTCATGCTGACCTCGAATGAAATCATTTAAAAGTAATACAGTATCTTAGACCACTGGCGCGAAAATTTACATGAAACAGATCACGTCATCATCATCCATAATTACCGCAATATGAACTACCGTAATGCAATGTGAACTGCCGCGCAAAAAAATACCCTAGCCATAAATGGCTAGGGTCTATTGAGCTTTACAGCAATTTACAACGACTGTAAAAAGGCGATAACTTGATCACGCTCTGTTTGAGTTAATGCCATAAAGTCTTGTTTAGACGTTTTAGATTCTCCGTCATGCCACAAAATGGCTTCTTCCAAGGTTGCTGCGCGGCCGTCATGTAAAAATCCGGCTTGGGGATTAACCGTTTGGGTTAAGCCTATGCCCCACAATGGTCGAGTACGCCATTCGTTACCGTCGGCTAAAAAGTCTGGACGACCATCTGCCAGTCCTTCACCCATATCGTGCAACAACATGTCACTAAATGGATAAATAGTTTGGCCTTTTAAGCTTTCGCTCATCGGTAATCCGCCAATATCACCTGAGGTTTTGGTCACAAACGACGGCGTATGACAACTGCTGCAATTAAGTTGCTCAAATAACCGAGCGCCTTCACGCACTGCAGTTTTATCAACATTACGTCTGGCTGGCACCGCTAATGTTTCGGCATAAAATACCACTGAATCACTGAACTCTGCACTGGCCTCAGGCGCACCATTAACATCTTCACCAGTATCAACAAACCCAGTTCGTGTTAAATATGAATCATGTAAACTGGTGCCAACAATACTTTCATCAGGAAATAACGAGTTAGTAATACCAATATCACCACGTAATGCACCTAACGATTGTACCCGCACACTTGGAGTGTTGGCTTTCCAACCAAAGCGACCTAAAGACACGGGTGTACTGTCACCATTTTGTGCTTTTATGGCATCAAATACCCAATTAGCCCGTCCAGAAATATCATCCTTATTGCTGTCATCAGCATCAACATTGGCGAGAATACTTGCCTCAGGTATTGCTTCTAGCAACCCTAAACCAAACACAGGCATGCCGTTACGCCAACCCATTAACACATCATCTTGTAATAGATTTGAAGTTATATTGGCACTTTGTTTGGTTTCGCCTGGTGCATCATATGGATTTTCGACCGCAAAAATCGGCTTCTTCAAACTAATGGTACGTCCATCTGCATACACTTCATCATGGCGCTCATAAGACAAATACACATCTGCTTGACCAACAAATGCATTGTCTTGCCAATCAGGGCGCGCTTTTAACACTCCGCGATGAAATAGCTGGTCACCAAAATCTGGCACTTTAATCGGCGCACAGTAATTATTATCTGCAGTTCCTACCGTACAAGGTTCAGCAGGAGCTTTGCTGATACGTAAGAAAATACCCGCTGCCGAACCCAGTTTTACCCGAGTTTCATCTGCGGCCAAAAAGGGAGTGGAATTTCGACCATCGCGTTGATGGCAAGAATTACAGTCAGCGTTATTAAATACAGGGCCTAAACCATCAAGCTCAGGGTGTTGATCATTCGGCGCTGTAGTAAACGAGACTTCAAAGTTGGTATCACCTCGTAAATGTAACGCGAGTTCATCTGCCGTTAAATTTAACGATGGCGTTGAAAAGCCATGGCCAGAGTTACTGGCATCGAATGTCGTGGTGTCACCACCTAAAGCAACAATTGAGGTATAGCTAGGATAAGTCACTACCGGATCAATGGGTGCTGGCGAGGTTTCATCATCGCCGCTGCCACCACAAGCACTAAGGCTAAGCCCCAGTAATGCTACAAACCAATAAGGTTGTCGTAATAATTTGTTCATCTTTGTCTCACACATTCACACTGAAATTGAGTTTATGTAGCAGTAATGCGACCTTGTTATGAGTTGAGTCTCTATTTTTTGGGTCACACTAACCCTCTCAATAAGGTCGTTCCATGGCCTTATTGAGACGGTAACAGCTAAATTATGAGTTCCAATCAGATAATAAAGGCAGCACATCTGACTGCAGCGTCGTTTGTAACTTTGTTAATGCATCCACGGCGACTTGGGTTCTAGCACGGCCATCAGCATCGAGAATCGCTTGGCGGAACGGCATGCTAGTGCTACCCGAAATGGCTTGGATTTTTAAAATGGCATCATCAATTTCGCTGGCGACACGCGTAGCTAAAGTCGCATCAGCTGCTGTTACAAAATCAATTAAGCCTTGCTTATCGGCACCACCCGTAAACTCACCTTGATAAACGTTACGCACGCCAATGATGTTATTTGAAAAGTCGGTTAGTGAGTTCCACGAATACTGCGACTCCACCTTAGAGGTGTCTGCCGTAGTTAATGACTCTCCGAATGGATCGGCAATTTTACCGTTACCCACTTCATCGACAATACCAATCATGCCGTTGATCAATTCTTCAATAACCGCCAACTGAGAAGAGTAAATAGTGTTAGTGGCATCGCCAGGAGTTTTAAGCAACTCGGCATAAGGTTTGGCGTTAGCATCTTGTGGGTTATGGCTCACTTGCCAAGCATCGTCTAATTGAGTGGTGTATTCGCGGAACACTTCCGCTAAGGCGATTAAATACTCACGTTCTTTGGTGCTAAGATCTGCAATCAACTTTGTGTTGCTGTTAACACCATCGCCAAACAACAGATATTCCATTGTATGAAAACCTTGAACGTCATCATTCCAACCTTTAATGGTGTCGGCATCAAAACCATTACTGTTGGCTAACTGGGTTTGTAAGTCAGTGGTGTTTAACGGCCAGCTGTCTAAATGCGGGTCGATACTCAATGAGTCTACTGGGCCAAAGATATGCGACTCCCCTTGTTCCCAAGGTTGACGAGCCGACTTCCACGCATTTTGTGCCGCCACTAAATCGGCTTGTACCGTTGAAGTAAGTAAGGTTTGGGTTGCCAATAATAAGGCATCACCTTTTGCCGCTAAATCAGCATAACCAGCCACAATCACATCATCGGTTAAGTTAGTGATCATTTCTGTCGCGACAAAACTAAAACCGGTTGTAGGTGTAGTTGGGGTTGTCGGGGTGCTAGTGTCATCCGAGCCTGAACCGCCACACGCGGATAATGTTGCCACTAGTGCTAGTGAGATTGCAGTGTAGTTAAAACGCATAATAAAACTCCATGTAAAAAATAAGTCAAAAAATTAAATTCGCTTATAGCGAGAACTGATATCCCACACCTAAAGCAAAGAAATTGGTGTCAGGAATACTGGCAACAGCCACTTGATGAAGACCACCTTCGGCTTTAATCACAATCTCAGGTATCGGGAAATAGTTAATACCTACACTGCTCCAAGTATTTTCATAACGCTTGGTTGCGGTGCCCGTTTCAACGGCCATAAGTGGATTGGAATAATCGATATTGGCAAACACGGTCATCGGAATATCAAACCATTCATCAAGTTTGACGCCCGCCTCGACAAAGAACGACTGCGACTCTGAACCCAGTTGGGCAAAATTACCTGGACGTAAACCTGGGGTGGTTTTGTTAGCCTGGGTAATAGCGTCAGCATTGTCTAACGAGCCATATAAATATTGACCGCGGAGGATCCATGGACCTTCAACAAAGGCTCCGGCAACAGACACAATGCTAAGAGCACCATCAACATCGAGTTTGTTACTCTTATGGCGATTACCACTGGTATTACCGTAGTAATAAGCCACGCCGACTGCACTGCCGGTTTTGAAATTCCCATAATCAATACGACCAGCAAATGCTAGGTCGTCAGCATTCACTTCTTCAAAGCGTTTTTGATGGCCTGATGCCACCCAATCATAAGTGCGGAAATACTCAGAGTTTAACCCACTGACAACTTGTGCCTGATAATGAAAATCGGCAATCTCTCCGTAAACACCAATACCGTTTTCGTTCCAAACGGTCGGCATCATCGCTGCTTCACTCTTGTGACGTTGCACTGTTAGATATTGATTAGGTTTGTGTAACATGCTCGACAAGCCAATAGGCAAGTGAATGTTACCGAATTTCACCCCAAAGGCTTTTGATGGACGGTAACGAATTTCCGCTTTTTCAACCACCACTTCGCCACCCGCTTCAACTTCGGATTCAAACTCACCAAATTCATCAAAGCCGTCATATTCTAGTGAGGTGCCAGTGCCACCGTGCTCATACTCAATTTCAACTTCCATACTCCAATCATCAGTGAACTGATAACCAAACTCGGTCACAATCCGCTCTAAATCAGTACGACTACGTCGCTCTGCGGATGTATCTTGTACGTTATCGAAATATTCATCACTGGTGTAAACAGCGCTGCCATATGAGTTAAAGCTAAAACGGCTTAAACGGTCTTGCGCTTTAGTGGTTTGTTGCACCACAGTGTCAACTTGAGTCGCCACTTGTTTGTTTTGCTGCTGTTGTTGTTTTTGCTCGGCGGCCAATGTGGCAAGCTGCTGTTTTAATATCGTAATTTCAGCTTCTTGCTTAGCAATGGCTTTGGCTAATGTTTCTGTATTCGTTGCAGCTTGAGCATTAGGTATTACGCTCAAACCCAATACACTTGCCACAGATACTGCCAACAAGGTTAACTTTCTATTCATCTGTTTCTCCGACACGTCACGTTAATGCTCCCTCTAAAAACGCAACAACCATATAATAATTGATAACGATTCGCATTATAATTTACATTAAGATTAGCAATTTAATTTACACTAAATTACATTTCACTTAACAAACCGTTTTATGTCACTATGGAAAACAACAATCTAAAAACTTCCTATAAACCGAGTATTTTCAATGCCAAACAGCAGTGATACGGCCTTATTCAGTGGTAAATCCGCCTTTATTGAACGCACTAACCCACAACATCTGCTGCTATGGATGACTTTTGTAATGTCCATGGTGTTTGCGGTTTGGCAGGCCTTGTTAAATAACTTTGTTATTGAACGCGCCGCATTCACGGGCGCTGAAATTGGATTACTGCAGAGTTTAAGAGAGGTACCTGGATTTTTAGCTTTTACCGCGGTGTTTGTATTGCTGCTAATCAAAGAGCAAACCTTTGCCTTAACATCCTTGGCACTATTGTGCATTGGAGTGGGGATTACCGGCTGGTTTCCTGATGTCATCGGGTTGTATTTAACAACGATACTCATGTCGATTGGGTTTCATTATTTTGAAACAATCAATCAATCGCTTACGTTACAGTGGGTAGATAAAGCCGATGCACCTGGCTTTATGGGCAAAGCGTTAGCGTGGCGCTCCGCTGCAGCACTTGTTGGCTATGGTTCAATTTGGTTAATAATGAGTTGGTTGAGCCTGGACTACATTTGGATGTATAGCATTATTGGCGGATGTGGATTAGTCATGGTGTTCATTATGGCAGTGTATTTTCCTCGTTTTGCCATAGGCTCCATTCAGCACAAACACTTAATTCTGAGAAAACGCTACTGGCTTTATTACTTGCTAACCTTTTTCTCTGGAGCGCGCAGGCAAATTTTTATGGTGTTTGCTGGCTTCATGATGGTTGAAAAATTTGGCTATTCGGTGTCTGAAATCACCGCTTTATTCTTAATTAACTATGTCGTTAACTTACTCTTTGCCCCTACCATTGGTCGCTTTATTGGAAAAATGGGTGAACGTAACGCATTAATTATCGAATACGTTGGCTTAGTGATTATTTTTAGTAGTTACGCTTATGTCAGCGACGCCAATATTGCGGCTGGACTGTATGTGATTGATCACCTGCTTTTTGCTATGGCGATTGCGATGAAAACCTATTTTCAAAAAATTGCTGATAAACAAGATATTGCATCAACCATGTCGGTCAGCTTTACCATTAACCATATTGCTGCGGTAATTATCCCTGTTTTATTAGGCATTTTATGGCTCAGTTCGCCTAAAGCAGTATTCTTCATAGGCACTGGATTTGCGATATGTTCACTCGCATTAGCGTTCAATGTGCCGCGTCATCCAGAGCCCGGTAAAGAAGCTCTATGGTCACCGTTAATGACAAAACGCTAAACGATTTAGCACAGATGTCATACCATACAAACATGGTGCAAGTGTAATGCAAAAAGGGGGTACTGATGACTGATATTGATGTGACGACAACGCAAGATGACAATACTCAAGTGTCCGCGCGCAAAAAAACCTTATTACTTGGGCGCATTATCGGTTTAGCCAGCGAAGAGGATTATCGTCCTTCAACAGCATCCGTTGCAGAGCGTGCAGAATACCGTCAACGCAAGCAACTCAGCCAGTATCAGACCAACCTTGAAAGCATTTTTGCATTAGCTATTAATTACACGCCATCTGATGTAACAGGTGTCGAATTAGATCCTGATTGGCGTTACCAATTTTTTCAAATGGCTGAACAAATTCATAACCGTAAGATGCAAGATTTGTGGGCCAGAATTTTAGCCAGTGAAATTGTCAATCCAGGTAATTTTAGCCTGCGGACTTTAGCGGTATTACTGCAACTGACGTTTCGAGAAGCACTGATATTTGAAAAAGCCTTAGGTATGTCGGTTAAAATCAATACCGAGCCCAGATTTAAATTACTCAGTAGTTATCGTATTAACGGTGGGATGAAACAATATTTTCGTAAGCATACTCAAACAAACTTCGGCCTGTCTCAATTCGGCTTACCTTATTCGAGCATTTTAACCTTAGTTGATGCGGGGATTTTACATAAAAGCGAGTTTGAAACCGGACTCTTAAACAGTAATGAACATATTCAGTTAACCATGTGTAATGCAACTTTGTCGCTAAAACCTAAACATCAGCACTTATTATTTACTTATTATCGATTTACCACTGTAGGCGATGAGTTGTGCCAACTAATACAGGCAAAAAGTGATGATGAATTTATCAATGCCGTTAAAACCATGTTGGCCAAAGACTTTATGGTTAACAGTTAATTTTTTTGTAAAGGTGTGCATACTTTGCTTTGTGTTCGCTAAACAAAAATTGGCGCAATATTTCACGAGACTCACCTTCTGCACTAATTTTTGCTGCCATGACCCCGTTTTCAGTTCGTACCGGTTCAAACACCATATCGAGATGCACACCATTAGGTAAAATAAGCTGTGTTAAGCGTGGCACTTTGGCGTTAAGTTCTTGCGGTACTTTAATAGTCATGCCTGAACTCGATAAAGAGAGTACCTCAACAAATTTAGCCGTATCGTTATCAATGACTTTTATATTTTTGACATTATTGAGCCGCCAGCTACGTTCACCGCCGCGCATATCAATGACTTCAGGAATGCCCAACTCTGGCAAAAATTGCCCAAGCTCATCTTGCTTTAAGATTAATGGAAACCATAAACGGTAATAACTAATTTCAGCTAATAGGGTTAATTTGGCATTCCCCAAAATATGAGCAAGCACTTGGGGTATTTCGGTCGCAACACTTAATGAATGTCTCGATAAAGTATTATCGGTACTGTCATCTTCCGGCGAGAATACACCGCTAAAATAAGCGAGCTCTTCATCAGATAAAGTAGACATAATCTAGCCTTTTTTTACACACTAACACGATCTCCATACTAACACCTTAGTATGATGGCGAACAAACTTTAACCAAATACAGCCATTCATTATGATATAAAAGTCTTATTAATTAACAAAAAATACATCACAAAGAATAGACTTGAGATGATTATCTATACTCACACCTAAATGAAAAAAGACGAACTCAGTTCGTCTTTTTAAGGCTAATACAATCTAATCATTATCGATCGTGTTCAGCTTCTATCTGCATGGCTTTTTTAAATGATGCATGGCTCATTAGCTGTTGATAGTACTTCGCAATATTAGGATACTTGTCAAACTCACCATTTTGGCCAACAAGCTCTGCAATAAACGACATCATAATATCTGCACCGCTAAGACGGTTACCGACTAAATATGACTTACCGTCTAAACGGTCATTAACATAGCTGATGACTTTTGCCGTTTCTGCATCGGCATATCCACCGATAAAGCGAGTTTCTGCACCATCCATTTTAACAAAGATTTTCAGTAATAATGGCAAAGCAGCCGAGCTTTCAGCAAAATGCATCCATTGTAAGTAATCGATATAATCTGCTGTGCCTATTGCTGGCATCAGTTTATCAGCGCCATAGGTTTGAATTAAATACTCGGTAATCGCGCCCGACTCAGCAATGGTATAACCGCTCGCTTCTAATACTGGTGATTTACCTAATGGATGAACCGCTTTTAACGATTCTGGCGCTAAAAATGTGGTTGCATCACGCTGATACGCAACCAGCTCATAGTCCACTCCCAATTCTTCTAATAACCAAATTATGCGTTTTGAACGTGATTTATTTAAATGATGTAGTTTAATCATTAAGCCATCCTGGTACTGTTAGTGAATAAAAAACAAACCCAATCAACAACTCACTGGGTTTGCTTTTATCAATCAACTTATTCTGTTATTTCGAGTTAACGTTAAGTGCAACCACTTAACCAAGCAGCTTATTAGCTTAATAAAGCTAACATTTTCTCAGCCACTAGCTCAGACGATGCAGGGTTTTGACCGGTAACGAGTTTACCGTCAACTACCGCATACGGATGCCAGTCGTCACCCTTAGAGTAGGTTGCACCATTTTGCTGTAGCATATCTTCAACCAAAAACGGTACAACGTTAGTTAACTGTACTGCTTCTTCTTCACCATTAGTAAAACCAGTGACATTTTTACCCGCAACAAGTGGGGTTCCGTCTGGCTTTTTAGGGTACTTAAGTGCAGCTGGTGCATGACATACTAAACCTAAAAGTTTATCTGTTTTGTAGCACTGCTCAATTAACGCAATAGAGTCTTTATCATTAGTTAAATCCCATAATGGACCATGACCGCCTGGATAAAATACCGCGTTATAATCTGCTACATTAACTGATGCCAAAGTATGAGTATTGGCTAGTAACGCCTGCGCTGTAGCATCGGTGGCAAAACGGCGTGTTGAGTCAGTTTGAAAATCAGCTTCATCACTTTTCGGATCTAATGGTGGTAAACCACCTTTAGGTGAAGCCAAAACAACCTCAACACCTTTATCAGTAAATGTGTAGTATGGCGCCGCTAATTCTTCCAACCAAAAACCGGTTTTCTCACCTGTGTCGCCTAATTTATCGTGTGACGTTAATACCATTAATACTTTCATGATGATTCCTTAAATACTGTTTGTTTAACTGTAATCAATTAGATTACAGAGGATTGTTTACTTTAATCACAACCTTGCCGAAATTTTCGCCCTTTAGTAGCCCAATAAAGGCTGCGGCCATATTTTCAAGACCATCGACAATTTGTTCACGATATTGAATCTTACCTTCGCCAAGCCATTGGCCCATATCTTTGGCAAACTCTGGATAGCGGTCGCCATAATCGTCAAAAATAATAAAGCCTTGCATCTTAATGCGCTTAACCAGCAAAGTGCCCATCAGTAATGACAAACGATCAGGACCATCCGGTAACGAAGTCGCGTTATACTGCGAAATTAATCCACACACTGGCACTCGAGCACCGGTATTTAATAACGGTAAAACCGCATCAAACACTTTGCCGCCAACGTTTTCAAAATACACATCAATGCCGTTATCACAATGGGCTGTCAGTTGCTGCGCAAAATCAGCCGCTTTATGGTCAATACATTCATCAAAGCCTAATACTTCTTTTGCGTAGCGACATTTTTCTTCACCACCAGCAATACCAACAACTCGACAACCTTTCAACTTAGCAATTTGGCCAACCGTTGCGCCAACAGGCCCAGTAGCCGCGGCAACCACAATGGTTTCGCCCGCTTTAGGCACGCCAATATCTAATAATCCCATATAGGCAGTAAAACCTGGCATGCCCATAATACCCAACGCATAAGAAGGATGGCTTGGGTTATCGCCCAATTTCATCAGCCCTTCACCATTGGATACTACGTAATCTTGCCAGCCACCAAATGATAATACCCACTCACCCACTTTGTAGTCAGGATGATTAGACACTTCCACTTGAGATACCGATGCGCCCACCATCACATCATCAATAGCAACAGGATCAGCATATGATTTAGCGTCATTCATACGGCCACGCATGTAAGGATCAAGTGATAAATACACTGCGCGCAATAACACCTCACCTTCAGCTGGTACTGGTTTGTTGACGGTTTCTAAGCGAAAATTATTAGCAACTGGCTCACCTTGAGGGCGGCTAGCGAGTACTATACGACGATTTTGAGTGTTCATCTTGTGTCCTTGAAATAACATAGGCACCATAAAATGGTGCTGGAGAAGACAATATGACCTCGGTTGTTAAAAGCTATTGATAGCTGTAATACTGATATAAGCCAAACACTGTTACCATAACCAACCAAGGCCAAATAATACGTTCTTTTTACTTAAGTTGATCAATTCAAATATGATCAACAACTTTGCGAGCTAAGCGACTGATATGAATAAAAACAAACATCTATTACTCGAAAATCAGTTCTGTTTTGCTGTTTATTCAACGTCATTGGCGATTACCCAACTGTACAAACCATTACTCGACTCTATCGGGCTAACTTACACCCAGTATTTGGTGATGTTAGTCCTCTGGGAGCAAGATGGGTTAAGTTTAAAAACCTTAGCCAGCAAGCTTGGGCAGCAATCTGGTGCATTAACACCGGTCATAAAACGGCTCGAAACCGATGGCCTGCTAAAGCGCATTCGCGAGCCCTTAGATGAACGGACCTTGTGCATGCAATTAACCGAAAAAGGTCATCAACTTCAGCCCCAGGCAGAAAAAATCCATCTATGTATTCTTGAACAATGCGGTATTGAAATGTCTGAACTCGACGATCTAAAACAACAACTGGATCAATTTAGACGAAAACTGCCTAACTATATTGAGTTCTAACGCACAAAATGTTGCAAAAATTTGGATTCAATTTGTTTTGCTTAACTACATGATAATCACGATAACTAATTGCGCGCAACTTAAATTAACAATTTTTAAGGTCAATAACCGATTACGTGATGCCGCCGCATTGTTTGAAAAAAATAAAACGCTATTAAATCCCGCTTTGCCAGCTGACTGAAATGGTCATCAAGAACTTGCCATTACGCGACATTGACACTATTGCGACCGACATTTTTTGATGAATACAACGCTTTATCTGCCCGCTTAAATATCTCTAAGAATGCTTTATCCTGAGAACGTAAGGTTGCAACGCCAATACTAATGGTTATCGAAGGAGTTTTTTGTTCTTCGTACTGTTGCTGAGCTTCTCTTAACCGTTCAGCCAGAACATAAGCAGAGTCAATATCAGTATCGGGTAATAAAATAGCAAACTCTTCACCGCCAATCCGAGCCAATACATCTGCCTCCCTAACATGTTCATTGCATATATTGGCAACACGCTTAATCACCTCATCCCCCACTAAATGGCCATAGGTATCATTCACTTTTTTGAATAAATCAATATCAATAATCATTAACGAGAATGGTTGAAAATAGCGAGTAGCACGAAAAAACTCATGTTCGCAAAAAGACGTAAATGAACGACGATTAAACAAACCTGTTAACGGATCGGTATTAGCAAGCCGCTCTAATTTTGAACGTAAATGATAAGCAGCAGTAATATCGGTAGAAATACCAATAAGGCCAATTAATGTGCCTTTGTGGTTATATAAGGGTTGTTTAACTTCGTGATATACAATTAGCGAGGCTGGGGTATCAACAATAATATCGTCAGATAGTTTGCTTTGAGAATTAAGCACTTTAGTGTCATTCACGTGCAATATATCTACAACATTCGCGGGAAAGTAATCCCTATCGGAAGTGCCCTTTAGCTTTTCAAGCGTCACGCCAAAGTAATCTAGCGTCAGTTGATTCGCATAAACATATTTGCATTGAGTGTCTTTTAAATAAATATAAGCATCAACTTGATCAAGGATAAGCTCATAGGTATCTAACATCATCTTTTTAGTTTGCTGCTGACGGTATCGGTTTAAGTTAACAAACAGCAACAAAGCGATAGCTAACAACAAAATGAAAATTAATAATCCAACGATTTCAATCGACATGAGCATTCCTTAGCTACCATCTATATCCATATACGCCATTGATAATGTTGATGACGCCGACCAAGCAATATACTCTTATTACATACGGTTAACCATACTGTATGTAAATATGGGCAAGTATAAAAAGATCTATTGTGACAATCAAATAATGCATGCAAGATTCAACTTTGAAGTGTGCTGCATATTATTGAAATATAACAATATAGATTCTAATTATCGTGCTGAAATCGACAATATTAGGGCTCAAGTCCATTTAACCTTTACTCCGCATAATAAACGATTATCAAACCGCCTACTGTTTTGCTAACTAACCTCAAAACAAAACAAAACAAGCGTTAAGGTTAGATATTGACCTGGTCAACTGAATTAGGTCACCCTAGTTAAGTTCGTTAAGCGACTTCTTTTATCTGCTTATCCATACGCTCAAATTCATTGGGACTTTGGTAGTCAAGGTATGAATGCATTCGTTGGCT
>NZ_JACJEU010000022.1:0-70268 GCF_014164215.1 Shewanella sp. SG44-2 | reverse complement strand
GTATTAGTTAACCTGTATTAGTTAACCTGTATTAGTTAACCTGTATTTGGGCTCGCTGAAATAAAAAACGGAAGCAATAGCTTCCGTTTTTGTATTAATAAGCGTCTCAGTTAGAAGCTCATATTCTCGGTATTCTGGCTAACTAACTTTTCACCAATTCCTGTCACCATGGTTAACTGTTTCAGATCGGTAAATTTGCCGTTTTTGGTTCGATAGTCAACAATCGCTTTTGCTTTGGCTTGCCCAATACCTTTCAGTGCTTGTAATTCCTCAGCGCTGGCTTTATTGATATTGACCTTTTGCATAGCCGTTGACTTTTTCTCAATCGATTTTGTGACTTTCTTTGTAGGCTCTGCCATTGCTTTTGCCGCTTCTGCAGCAAAAGAATTACTGCTGAGTAAACAACATAAACACGTAATTAATGCAGTTAATGTCAATGATAACTTCATGAAAATCTCCTTTCTTCCTTAGTTTGCTGGTATGCATCCTGCTCCATTACCAAGCTCGAAAGATTCAGAACGCTATACGATTTCCGAATCGGAGGTTAACTGTAGTCAACAAAATCGAATTGTACAAAAAAAACACTATTTTATTCGCTACTATCAACAGTCTGACTTTGTTTCGGTTTGCTTTTAGACATCATTGACGAAGTAAACTGCTTTAATTCACCGAGTAAATGTTGATGAACGTGGGATAATTTAGGCTTGTTGTGTTTGTTAAATGCGATCGGCCGACACAAGCTCATGGCTTGATAACCTAACCTTGCAGTAAGTAAACCACCGCCAAGCCCTTGTGCAATTCGAGCAGACACCTTGCCGGTCATTTCTACTGATAATAATTGGGTACCTAAATCGGTAATCACCTCGGTACTGCCAGCATAAATAATATTCGTCACAATACTACGAATCAGTTTTATGCGGCTCCAGTAACCCAACTCCACGGCATAAATGGCAGCGACTTCATTAATCATTTTTTGATTTCGCCACAAGATAATCGCCATATCCAGTGCAGCTAATGGGCTTGCTGCTAATAATAATGCCGACTCAGCAGCAAAGCGGTTAACGCGTTTCTTAGCCAGTAAATCGCGCTCGGATAACACAATATCTTCAAATAACAACACGATTTCTGCATCATTATGTTCATGGCTACAGGCTTGTAAATACTGCTGTTTAGCCTGGTTATTTGGGTATTTGGCTAATATTGGCGCCAAAAACGTTTTGGCCTCACCCATTTGCATGCTTTGGGATAATCGCTCAGCTGTGCTTTGATGATCACTGACTTTTCTAAGATTAACTAACTTACGCCATTCTTTAACCGTAATGACTGTGGCCCATAAGCTAACAATGGATAACACAGAGGCATAAAAACCAAATAACCACGGACTTTGTTGAAAAGAGTCAAGTAACCCCATCACGGTTTGTACGATAACCAATAACACCAAACCAATTACCGATAGTGTAGCCAATAACGACCAACGCTTAGCCTTTGCAGGTTTAATGCTGTCGTCCATTGCTGCTGGCAATTCTGATAGCGATTGCTCACAAATAAAGTCAATTTCTTCAAATGATTTAGTCGGCTTAATTGCTTGTTCAGCCGATGGGTTCTCATCTGTCACAATAAGATCTGACTCGGTAAATATTTGCGATTTTTTTATCGGCGAATTACGTGTAGGTTCATTCATAACTAATGCTCACATTTATTCTCAAAATAAAACCATTAAGACAATTTATCGCCTAATAGAAACTCCAAGAGATGGTCGAGACGAATGTGTTCGAATTGCGGATTATTATCATGGATATGGCTCAAATTGGGCGGTAGGAAAGCACTAAAGCTAAACCCTTGTTGTTGCCAAAACTCTGCATCGGGTAATGATGTGGGCACATCTCCTGGGTATACGGTGACTTGCTTACCATCAAGCCCAGTGCCTTTTACCACTTCTTGTTGAACACCCTCTATATTAACCATCCCGTGTTGAGTAGCCTTAATCGCACTTATCGCCATGGTTTCAACTTCACTGCCATCAAAGTTGGCATAATGCTGGCTTTGTTGCAGCATTGCGGTTAACAAACTAAGCACATGGCTTTGCTGATCACGGGTCACTCTGTCTACTTGGCTGGCAGCAAAAAGCACTTTGTCTATCCGCGGTGAAAATAATCGCCTAATTAAGCTCGACTGGCCAAACTGAAAACTTTCCATAATGCTGTTTAATGCGCGCCCCATATCATTAAACTGTGCCTGACCATGATTAAGTGCATTTAAACAGTCAACCAACACTAGTTGGCGATCAAATCGAGAAAAGTAGTCGCGGTAAAATGGCTTAACAACTTGTGATACGTACTGTTCATAACGGCGCTTAAGGACATGATAATTTGAATCGCTTGGACTTGCTGATAACTCTGAATGCTGAATTGGGCTTAAGGTAAGCAATGGGAAAAATGTCAATAACGGGGTATTTTCGTATTCGCCCGGTAACAACATACGCCCTGGTTGAGCGTGATAAAATCCCTGTTGTCTAACCAAGTCGACCAATAAAGTTTGGTACAAATCAGCAATGTACTTAAGTTGCTGCTCATCAGCTAATTGGCTTAACTCTAACGTCTCTACCGCTTGGGTAAATGCGCTAAATAAGGGGGAATGACGTAAACATGTCACATTAACCTGTTGTGATAAACACCATTGAGTAAAATCTTGTTTAAGCATAGGTAAATCAAGTAACCACTCACCTGGATAATCAACAATATCCACATACAAGGTTGCGGTATCAGTTAGCTTTGCTAACAAACCTTGTTGAGGCTGATACTTAATGGCTAAACGTAATTCGGTAATGTTTTTGGTTGAAGCAGGCCAATACGGAGGTGACGAACATAATGCATTCATTGCGCCTTGATAATCAAAACTGGCAATGTCTAAATCGGGTTGCATGGCGCGGTTGACAGCAATTAGTCGACCTTCGCGAGCCACTTGCCATAATGGTAAAGGATTGTGCTTGGCACCTTTGCCAGCATGCAATAACTGGTTTACTAAGCCACTAATAAAAGCGGTTTTACCTGCACCAGATAACCCTGTGACGGCTAATCTAACATGACGATCGGTACTGCGGTTAACAATAGACTGAGCCGTTTGGCTGACTTTAAACAAGGAACGATCTAAAAATCTCATGATGGCTGATGGCTCCCCAAAAAACACGGGCGGATAACCGCCCATTAGAAGGATTAAAGACTATTGATTTGGCGTTTAAGATCAAAGTTGTCTGAGGTGACATGTTCTTCGAGTCGTCTTAAACGGAGTTCTAATCCGTTAAATTGACGATTAACATCAAACAACGCTTGCTTTGCAGGTTCACCTGCTTGCCAAATTTTCTTTTTAATTTCAATATCTTTGTGATGTTCTTTGTTGTCTAAGTTTTGTGGTTTGATGTCTAATATCATCCATAAGGCAATATAAACAACAAACACAATCCCTGTTCCACCGAGTAAGAATATCGACACAGCAATGACTCGCACTAGCCATGTTTCAAAGTTAAAGTAATCTGCTATACCTGAACACACCCCAGCCACTTTACCATTTTTTGGGTTGCGGTATAGAGTACGACCATTAGATGGGACCATGTTTCGCTCTCCATTCTGGTGATTCAGTATCTAGAATCGCTTCTAATGTTTCAATGCGACCGCTCATTTTTTCGGCTTTCGCAATGAGACCATTAAGCTGGTTAAATTCTTCCTCGGTGAGCCCCTGGCTCACTTGTCGCTTACTGCGATAATGAAGAACCAACCAGATAGGTGCCACAACAACCATAAAGATGATAATTGGTGCAATAAGAAGATCCATATCCATAACTCACCTCTGAATAAATTTACGCTTTAGATTTAGGTTGTGCTTTCGCACTCATTTTTGCTTTTAATGCTGCTAATTCATCATTCACAGAATCTTCTGCTTCTAATGCTGCAAACTCGTCAGCTAGAACGTTCTTTTTACCTAAATCATATGATTCTACTTGTGCTTCAAGTCCTTCAACTCGGCGCTCGTATTGTTCAAACTTCATCATTGCATCATCGATTTTGCTTGAATCAAGCTGCTTTTTGACTTCTAAACGTGAAGTGGCAGTTTGCTTACGCATTATGATGGTTTTTTGACGAGCACGAGCATCATTCAATTTTTCTTGAAGTTGAGCGATTTCATCTTTTAAACGAGCTACATGCTCTTCAACAACTTGCAGTTCCATTTCAAGTGTTTGCAATAAACCCACTGTTTTTTGCTTTTCACTCAACGCGGCTTTGGCTAAGTCTTCACGATCTTTGGATAACGCTAACTCAGCTTTATTCTGCCAATCTTGAACTTGCTCTTGAACACGAGCAATCCGACGAAGTAATTCTTTTTTCTCTGCCAATACTTTAGCGGAGGTTGAACGTACTTCAACAAGTGTGTCTTCCATTTCTTGAATGATAAGACGGACCATTTTTTCTGGATCTTCGGCTTTATCAAGTATTGCGCTGATATTAGAATTAACGATATCTGCGAAGCGAGAGAAAATTCCCATAATGTGTTCCTCAAAATTAACGTGGATGTCGCAGTTGGTATTACACATTACGTGCCAACATTTACAAATGCAACAACATCATAGGCTTAAACAAATATTTAACTTTTGCTTTCTTTTAACACTCAAGCCATTTATTATGATTTTCACCAATTATTAGTCTAATTCACTAACAATTTTGCGAGTAAGCTAACTGTGAGCAAACAATTCCAGCAAGACAATCTCATCGGCCAATCTAATGCACTACTTGAAGTATTAGAACATGTGTCTAAAGTCGCGCCATTATCTAAGCCGGTGCTCATTATTGGTGAGCGTGGTACGGGTAAAGAATTAATTGCCGAACGACTTCATTACTTATCCCCTCGTTGGGATCAAAGTTTTATTAAACTCAATTGTTCTTCATTAAGTGAAAACTTACTCGAAAGTGAACTCTTTGGCCATGAGTCAGGTGCATTTACGGGTGCAAAAGGACGACACGAAGGCCGTTTTGAGCGTGCCGATGGTGGAACACTGTTTTTAGATGAGTTAGCCAACACTTCCGGGTTGATCCAAGAAAAGCTATTACGTGTTATCGAATATGGTGAATTTGAGCGAGTGGGTGGCAGTAAAACGGTTCAATCTGATGTTCGACTTATTTGTGCTGCTAATGAAGATTTACCTACTTTGGCTGATAATGGTGAATTTCGAGCTGATTTACTCGATCGTTTAGCCTTTGATGTGATCACCTTGCCACCATTAAGACATAGAACCGAAGACATTATGCCACTAGCTGAACATTTTGCGATTAGCATGGCAAGACAACTATCGCTGGAATATTTCAGTGGTTTTAGCCCGCTGGCAGTAGAACAATTAATGATGCACAGTTGGCCAGGAAATATCCGAGAATTAAAAAATGTCGTCGAGCGAAGTGTTTACCGTGAAGGAGCTGATGGCCAAGAAATTGATCATATTATTTTAGATCCTTTTGCATCACCCTATCGTCCTGTAAATCGTGTCAAAACCCGTGAGCGTCAATCAACTCCAATTGAACACGCTCCAGCATCTGTGACTGAATCGACTGAGTTAAATGTTAAAACGGAAACATCAGTCGTGCTTAACAGCATCGAATTCCCGATTGATTTTAAAGAATACACCGAAAACAGTGAAATAGAATTATTGCAACGAGCATTAGCTGAAGGCCAATATAATCAGAAAAAAACCGCCGATTTGTTAGGCTTAAGCTATCATCAGCTTCGAGGTATTTTGAAAAAGTACAACTTACTCGACAAGAGCTGAATCTAGCTAGGATATGCTCATTGCCCCAATGCAATGAACACTGTTAAAATACCCACTCAAAGTCGATAAAAAATGATCACTCTATGCCTGTTATAGTAAAACGCTGGTATCAGCAGATGTCTTTATGTCTCTCCAGTATCGTGCTGGCTGCATGCGGACAAGTGCAATTGCCTTCTGGCCTTGTGTATTGCAGCGAAGGTAACCCTGAAAGCTTTAACCCTCAACTTGTTACTTCAGGTACCACTATTGATGCCACTTCACATCAAATTTACAGTAGACTCGTTAATTACAGCCAAGAAAAAGCCGAGATCACACCTGGATTGGCCACATCATGGCAGGTGTCCGATGATGGTTTAAGCTATGTTTTTACTTTACGTGAGCATGTGAGTTTTCATAAAACTCGCCATTTTACTCCCGCAAGAGACTTTAATGCCGATGATGTGTTGTTTTCATTTAATCGTATTATTGATCCACTACATCCATATCATCTAGTCAGCAGAACCGGTTATCCATTTTTTCAAAGTATTGGTTTTGCTGATTTAATTGGCTACATTGAAAAAGTAAACGACTACCAGGTTATCTTTCATTTAACTCGAAAAGACGCTTCTTTTTTATCTAATTTGGCTACTGATTTTGCCGTTGTATTATCGGCAGAATATGGTTATCAACTGTTAGCCCAAGGCACTCCTGAAGATATCGATTACTACGCAGTAGGCACAGGACCTTTTCAGCTCAGCCAGTATGTGAAAAACGAATATATTCGCTTTAAAAAGAATCCTGTCTATTGGGGCCCTACGGTTGAAATTGATCAATTAGTATTTGATATCACCCCAAGAAGCACCGCACGAATTGCTAAATTAATTACCGGAGACTGCAGCGTGTCTGCATTACCCAAAGCTGGTGAGTTGGCAGTACTTGACCAACATAAAGATATTATTATCGATGCTAAACCTGGACTAAACGTAGCATTTTGGGCATTTAATACTCAAAAACCGCCATTAGATGATGTTCGTGTAAGGCGAGCACTTGCGCATGCTATTGATAAAAACAATATTCTAGACGTGGTATATAACGATACCGCTGTGGAGGCGACAGGTGTTTTACCTCCGGCATCTTGGGCTTACAGCAAAAACTTATCTCCAAATGAATATAACCCAGAAAAAGCCAAAGTATTACTGCACCAAGCAGGTGTATCTAACTTATCCATTAATGTGTGGGCCATGCCTGTTGCACGAATTTATAATCCGAGTGCATTGAAAACAGCGGAGCTCATTCAGGCCGATTTAGCCCGTATTGGCGTAAAACTGAATATCATTAGCTATGATTGGAGTGTATTCACCCAAAAGCTAGCCAGTTCGAATTATGATTCAGTGTTGATTGGTTGGAATGCGGATAATAGCGATCCAGATAACTTTTTTACTCCATTGTTAAGCTGCGCTGCATTAGCCTCTAACAATAATCGCTCTCGCTGGTGCAACAAAGACTTTGAACACCTGCTAACCCAAGCTCAGAGTGTATCGACTCAACCTGAACGCAAAGCATTTTATCAATCAGCAGAAGCCATTATTAGCGATCAAGTTCCGCTAGTAACAATCGCACATGCCAAAAAAGTGGTGTTGAAGAAAAGCAATATTACCGCCATGCAAATTAGGCCTTATGGCGGTATTTCCTTCGCCAAAACAACTCAAGCAATAGAGGGAACTGAATAAATGTGGCGTTATCTTTTTAGTCGCATAACCCTGTTTATGGCCACATCTCTAGTCATGGTGGCCGTACTCTTTATGGCGTCGGGACAGTTTCCTGTCAGTAAAGCGTATTCACTATCAGGGGTTCAATATCCAACGCTTGAACAACAACAGCAAATAGAGCAAGACTATCAACTACATGATAACCAATTACTGCAGTTTACTGCCTACTTGCGCCAACGCTTATCGGGTAACTTTGGTATTTCCAGTAACTCGCAGCAAGAGGTTCTAGAAGAGCTTGAAGCAGTACTACCTGCGTCTTTTGAATTATCATTGTTTTCAGGTTTTATAGCTGTGTTTTTTGGTGTGCCCATTGGCGTGCTAGCCGCATTAGGTAATAACAAAGCACTGCAACGCAGTATTTTAGCCATCACCTTAACAGGCTATTCTATTCCGGTATTTTGGCTCGGCTTGACCTTATCTATGTGGTTTGGGGTGAATCTTGGCTGGCTGCCCATTTCAGGTCAAATCAATTTACTTTATGAAATTGAACCTGTGACAGGTTTCATGCTGGTCGACACTTTATTATCCGATTCTAGTTACCGTATTCCTGCATTTCATGATGCTTTATTACACTTAATTTTACCGGCTGTCACTTTAGCAGTGCTTCCTTTTACATTGGTGGTAAGGATCACTCGACAAGCCATTTTAAATGTGATGAATCAGACTTATATTCGTGCAGCTGAAGCTCGCGGTTTACACACGGCTAAAATACTACTTCGTCATGTACTGCCCAACGCCTTAATCCCGGTAATAAAAAGTATTGGTTTAATGCTGGGATCATTCGCCAGCTATGGCATTGTGGTTGAAGTGATATTTTCGTGGCCTGGGGTTGGCAGTTGGTTAGTATCAGGCATTTACCAGCGTGACTATACTGTTATTCAAGCGGGCATCTTAGCTGTGTCATTATTAATTATTTTCTTAAGCATATTGATTGATTTACTGCATACCGCAATCAACCCAATGAGCAGAAAGGAATTGTATGCCTCGAATTAAAATATACCAAGAAGACCATATAGCCTCGCCTATGTGGCGAATGTGGCAAACATTTTCTGCGAACCCATTTGCGGTGATCGGTCTATGGGCGGTGATTTTTTTATTAATATTAACTATTTTCGCCCCGTTTATAGCGCCTTATTCAGCAGAGATGCAAGACCAACAAGTATTACTTTTACCGCCATCATGGGATCCCGCAGGTACTGTAGAACACTTCCTTGGAACAGACGATCTAGGACGAGACATTTTTAGTCGTATCTTACACGGCGTACAATTAACCTTTGGCATGTCATTATTAATTGTTGCTGCATCGCTGATATTTGGCTTTGTTATTGGTTCTCTTTCAGGAATGATGCACGGCATAAAGTCGAGTGTGTTAAGCCACTTGCTCGATGCATTATTGTCTATCCCATCGTTATTAATGGCTATTCTGGTCGTCGCCGTTATGGGGCCTGGGCTTAATAATGTGTTTTGGGGCGTCGGGATTGCGATGGTTCCACAATTTGTTCGAGCTATCCATCTAGCGGTTCATGAAGAGCTGCAAAAAGAGTATGTTACAGCGGCAAAATTAGACGGTGCCAACTCGTTGCAAGTTTTTTGGTATGTCATTATGCCCAACGTATGGGATGTGGTGATTATTCAGGTCACTATGGCAATATCGGCAGCAATTCTCGATATTGCCGCACTCGGTTTTTTAAACCTTGGTGCTCAAGCACCGAGTCCAGAATGGGGCGCCATGGTCGCACAAGGGCTTGATAATTTACTGCTTGCGCCTTGGACCGTTACTATTCCAGGTGTCGCGATTTTGTTTACCGTATTATCGGTCAACTTGGTCGGCGATGGTTTACGTTCAGCCCTAGCACCGATAAGAAATTAACCTATGCCTTTACTCGATATTCGTAATCTCACCATTGAATTAGATACACCTGAGGGCACAGTAAAAGTGCTCGAAAAAGTCAGTTTGACTATCAATCCCGGTGAAATCCATGGACTTGTTGGCGAATCAGGTTCTGGGCGCAGTTTATTGGCCAAAGCGATTCTAGGGGTGCTAGGTCCTAATTGGCATATTATTGCTGACCGTATGATGTGGGACGGAAAAAACTTATTAGAAATGAGTTCCAAGCAACGACGCTGCCTGATGGGTAGTGAAATGGCGATGATTTTCCAAGACCCATCTGGCAGTTTAGACCCGGTAAAAACCATTGGCAGTCAATTGATTGAAGCGATGGTGCCCAACAAAAACATTCCTTTTTGGCGACGTGGAAAAGCAACTTATTTAAACGCGCAGAAATGGCTTCACAAGGTCGGTATAAAAAAACCAAAACAGCTGATGAAATGCTATCCATGGGAGTTGTCTGAGGGCGAATGTCAAAAAGTGATGATTGCGATGGCTGTGGCAAATCATCCTAAACTGCTGATTGCCGATGAGCCAACTAACTCAATGGAGCTCAACACCCAAGCGCAAATTTTCAGACTATTATCGCAACTCAATCAACTGCAAAACGTATCTATTTTATTGGTTAGCCATGAATTAGAAACCATGGTGCACTGGTGTGATAACTTAACGATTTTGTACAGTGGTCAGGTTATGGAATCAGGGCCTGTTAGCGAAATGGTAGCAATGCCGTATCACCCTTACACTCGCGCGTTATTAAAAAACCTACCCGATCATACTGAAAAAATGCGCCACAAAGCTAATTTACCCACACTGCAAGGCTCTTCGCCGTCGTTGCAGCATTTACCTGCCGGTTGTCGACTTGGCCCACGTTGCCCAGAAGCTCAACGCCAATGTGTAAAACAGCCTAATCTTGAACATATCAAAGACCGCTATTTTGCCTGCCATTTCCCTTACCAAAGTGAGCAAGAAGATGACGATGCCATTGCTTAAAGTAACCGATTTAAGTAAACAATACTTAACCGGTTATAAGCATTTTAAACCTCAATATTATCAGGCACTCTCTCCGGTTTCATTTGAACTCGGTCGCGGTGAAACCTTGGCTATTGTGGGCTCTGTGGGATCCGGTAAAAGTACCCTAGCCCGCATTTTAGTAGGTGCTGAACAACGAAGTGGTGGCGACATATTTTTTGAAGGTGAAGCCTTAGAAACGCGTAATTTAAAACAACGTTGTCGGTTAATCCGGATGATTTTCCAAGATCCTACAACTTCACTTAATCCACGTTTATCGATTGGTAACTTGCTTAAAGAGCCATTACGCTTTAATACTCAATTGAGTTCGACTGAACGAAAAACATTGGTGATTGAAACTCTAAGAAAAGTCGGTTTATTACCCGAACACGCTGAATTTTATCCGCACATGATTTCCGAAGGCCAAAAACAGCGTGTCGCTGTTGCACGTGCCTTGATGCTTAACCCTAAAATTATTATTGCAGATGAAGCACTAACAGCATTAGATTTATCTGTCCGGTCTCAGATTATTAATCTGCTATTAAAACTGCAAAAAGAGATGGGGTTATCGTATATTTTTGTATCACATAATCTGAATATTATCCGCCATGTTAGCGATAAAATTATGGTGTTGCAAAATGGTCATATGGTCGAGAAATCAACTACTGAGGCCTTATTTACTTCACCACAACATGAATACACCCAACGACTCATTCAAGAACAAAGTCAATTTATGCAAAAGCGCTAAACTGCTCCAACCACTGTGGTTTTGAGGGCGTTTTAGAAAAAATCAGTGCCATTTGGCCGTCGAACTATTTATCCTAGAGCCAATGTTAAAGGAAGAAGCTTAAATATGATTATTAAACCTAAAATTCGTGGCTTTATTTGTACCACTACTCATCCAGTAGGTTGTGAAGCCAACGTAAAAGAACAAATCGAACTCATTAAAGCCAAAGGCAAAATTGCTAATGGGCCTAAAAAAGTATTAGTGGTCGGTTCTTCAAGTGGCTATGGCCTTTCATCGCGTATCACCTCAGCATTTGGTAGCGACGCTGCCACTATTGGTGTATTTTTCGAAAAACCAAGCTCCGAAACCAAACCTGGTACAGCAGGTTGGTACAACACTGCGGCATTTGATAAGTTTGCTAAAGCAGAAGGCTTGTATTCAAAAAGCATTAATTGCGATGCCTTCAGCCATCAAGCAAAGCAACAAGTTATTGAGCTTATCAAGCAAGATTTAGGTCAAATCGACATGGTGGTTTACTCACTGGCTTCTCCAGTACGTAAAATGCCCGACACCGGTGAAGTTATCCGTTCATCACTTAAACCAATTGGCCAAACGTACACTGCAACGGCTGTTGATACCAACAAAAATACCATTATCGACACTTCGGTAGAGCCCGCTACTGAGCAAGAAATTGCCGATACCGTTACGGTAATGGGTGGTCAAGATTGGGAATTATGGATGAGTGCGCTAAGTGAAGCTGGCGTATTAGCAGACAATTGCAAAACGGTTGCTTATAGCTATATTGGTACCGAATTGACTTGGCCTATTTATTGGCATGGCGCTTTAGGCAAAGCCAAAATGGATTTAGACCGTGCAGCTCATGCCCTTGACAGCAAATTATCCGCTACGGGTGGCTCAGCTAACGTTGCAGTGTTAAAAAGTGTTGTGACACAAGCGAGCTCAGCCATTCCAGTAATGCCTCTTTATATCGCCATGGTATTTAAGAAAATGCGTCAAGAAGGCTTGCATGAAGGCTGTATTGAACAAATATACCGCTTATTCAGTGAACGCCTATACCGTGTTGATGGCCAAGCACCAGCCGTTGATAGCGAAAATCGTTTACGCCTTGATGACTGGGAACTTCGCGAAGAAATCCAGCAGCATTGTCGTGATTTATGGCCACTAGTGACCACTGAAAACTTAAGCGAATTAACCGATTACAACGAATATAAAGAAGAGTTTTTAAAACTATTCGGTTTTGGTATTGATGGTATCGATTACGAAGCAGAAGTTGATCCTAATGTGACATTTGATGTTATTGAGCTATAAGCTCAGTTTCAACAGCTGTTAACGTAAAGCCATAATGCACTGCATTATGGCTTTTTTATGAGCGATACATTGTGAAGATTCATATTTATAACAGTAAAGTCTGTAAAAAAGCGGCGAGTTTAGCTAATTAACATACCGTTATTGCTAAGCCGTGCTAAAAAAACCGTCTTATTATCTGAATTCGGGACTGAAGTATTTCGGATTGAATTCAGCTACATCATTTTATAATACAAATATATGTAACCCAGCTATGAGTTCATCAAGGCTTAACAACTTATGTTAAACAACGGGTAAATAAATGAGAACCTGTTGTGGATGTAATGCTTGTCTTGGCTGATGTTGCGCTAACTCATTATCATTAATGTCGAGTCGTTCTAAAAATAACGGGTAATTGCGTAGAGTAATATCATTTGCATTAACCCAATCGCGATACAGGTAATCTATTGCCGCCTCAAGACCAATATCATCACCACTGTGTTTAATCATCGCACATCGTCCCTGAGGGATTGATTTGAGCATAATCTGACTCGACTCAGACACTAAGGCTTGTGTCTCGGCATTTAACGATACACCTATATCAATCCGATATTGAGTTTTAGCAGATAACTCCGGGCTTGAATAAAGCAGATTAAAGGTTCTGCAATTTGTAGGAGATAAAGCAAATTGTCGACGCCATTCAATAAATCGCGCAATAGTTTGAGGTAATAAAGCCGGATCACCATGATGTTCCATCACCGCTAATGACTGCGCATCAAACGATACAATATCAACAGAATAAGATTGCTCACTTTGCTGACTAACATCGGCTTGAAAGGATTTAAGCGGTTGTTGCTTAGCAAAGAAATTGCCCCAATCAGGCGCTTGCTGAAAAGAATCAGGGCTTTGACCTATACTGCGAGTAAACGATTCAATAAAGTGTTGCTCGTTACGATATGCCAATTTAGCCGCTATTGTGGCCAGAGAAACTTGCTTGCCAAAACCTAATAAGTGGGCAGCTTCTAGACTTTTTAGCAGTTCAACGTAAGCGTCAATAGACATATGGTACAGCGCTGTAAACAATGGGTCGAAATGACATCGTGGGATGTGGGCAATATCGGCCAACACTTGTAGGTCAAAAGGCTCATTTAAGTGTTGATCTAAATAGGCTAATGCACGCTCAAATGCCTGATCAAGTCTGTGGCTCATGCCCTCTCCTTTTGGATTAAATTGTTACGATTGATTATTTATTATAACTAAACCAATGTAAATTAACGATTTGTAGACATGCAATAAAACACAATTTTTGTGCTAACAATGTGGCAATGTACACTAGTCGACTAATTGAATATCCAAACCTTCTAGTAAACTTAAGGCTTCGAACCGACTGAATTTGGCTTGCTTAACGTTATTAGCAGTAATATCGATTTGATAATTCAACGCATCAGTAAAATTCGCCTTAGTTAAATTTGTATGACTAAATTGGCTTCTCTAAAGTCGACATCATGGGCGCGGCAACCAACAAGTGAAAGCTCGGGTAAATGCAGAGCATAAAAATTACTGCCATCGAGCAAACTTCTTTCAAACTTAATCGTGGTTTGAGTCATAAACTGTGGCCACGGAGCTTTAGTCCAATCAATACCTATGGCTTTACAGTCGCTAAAAGTAACGTCATCAAACTCTGTAGCAACCACTGACATTACACTTAAATTACATTGGCTAAAAACACACTCAATAAAATGGCAATGATAGAAATCACTTTGACTAAAATCACATTGGTTAAAATGGCAGCGCTCAAAAGTAATATGTTTGAACTGTAATGCCACGCCTTTTATCGAATCGAACAAGTCATCGCCGTAGTGTGATAACACAAACAATTCACTAGTTGCCTTATGACTCATAACTTATATTCCTTTATAAACAAAAAGACCTAGACGTGAGCCTAGGTCTTTTTATATTTATCTGTTGTGACAACTTAATTAGTCGGCAACTGGATACTCAATTTCAGCATCAGCTTTAAGTGAGGCAACCACGGCACGATAATCAGCTTCGCTGTATTGAGGTGCTATACGCTGTTTAAGCGTATTGATTAGGTTGTCATTAATGCCTTCAGCTTTATTAACTTTATCCACAACAATAACCGCATAACCCGTCGCTAATGCTGCAGTATCAATTGTGACACTATTTTCAGCAGGAGCAGCAATCTTGAAGGCTTTGTTGGTGATAGCTTGGTCAATATCCTGATTAAAGCGACCTAATTTAGCTAACGTCGTCAATGAAGCACCTGTTAGCGTGTCATTTCCCGCTTTTAACTGAGCCATATATTCAGCAGCTTTGTCGCGAGCACCGTCATTCGCTTTATCTTGCTTCAAACGCTCAACAATACCTGCTTTGACTTCATCAAAGCTCATGACGCCAGCTGTTTGATGCTTTTTCATGCGGATAACCACTACATGGTTTGGCGCAAGTTCAATCACATCGCTGTTCAAACCACTTGCTAACACTTGGTCAGAAAATGCAGCTTTGATAAACTCAGGATTGTTAAATTTAGCTGGTACGTCATCACGCGAGAATAACTGCGTTGATTGTACTTTTGCATTAACTGCTTGCGCAGTTTCAGCTAAAGTATCAGGGATTTCATAACTGGTATCAGCTAACTTAGTTTGTAAGCTATAAAACACATCTAAGGCTTTCTTTTCTTGTAGCTGAGCAACTATTTTCGCTTTAACATTTTCAAAAGCGGTTGCTTGGCTAGCTTGTAAATCAAGCAGCTTTATAATGTGGTAACCAAATTCACTTTTCACAATTGACGAGACTTGATCTTTTTGCAGTCCAAAAAGTGCTTCATCAAATGCAGGATCCATTACACCTTGTTCAAACCAATCTAACTTACCACCCTGTTGGGCACTAAGTTGATCATCAGAATCAGCTTTTGCTACCTCAGCAAAATCTTCACCCGCTGTTAACTTGGTTTCAATGGCATCAGCTTTAGCTTTATCTGCACTGTCATCATCAGTTGCGGCGACAAAAATATGCGCAGCAAGGCGTTTTTCAGCCGTTTGATATTGTGCTTTATTCTCTTGGTAATAAGTTTTCACTTCTTCATCAGAGGTTTCGCTGCTTTTAGCCATGTCAGCAACATTCAGTTCAACATACTCAAGGCTGACTTTTTCAGGACTCAGGTATTGCGAAACATTAGCATCATAATAGCTTTGAGCTTCTTCGTCTGCGACTGAAACTGTTGATAAAAACGGTGTTGAGTCGACGACTAAGTAGCGAATATCACGGGTTTGACCTTGAACTTCTGCAAGCTGTTTAGCTTCGCCATCAAGAACAAACTCACTACCAACAAGCGCGTTTAATAACTGACGACGAGTCATATCTACACGCATCATGTTTCTAAAGCTTGTGGTTTGATAACCTAGTTGACGCAGTACCGCAAGGTAGCGTTCATTATCAAATTGACCGTCAGTTTGAAATGCAGGCTCTTCGATAATCGCTTTCTTGATTTGCTCATCTGATACACGTAGGCCCAATTTGTTGGCTGCCTGGTCGATGAGTTTATCGGCAATTAAACGGTCCAATACACCTTGCTTAATTCCGTTCATGTAAGAGTCGTCAGCCGCTAATGCAGTAAACATTTCGCCTAGCTGTTGCTCAATACGCGAGCGTTCATTTTGAAAAGCCTGTTCAAGTTCGTTGGCGCCAATTTCGTCACCATTAACAACTGCAGCAGGTACACCTGTGTTAGAGCCTAAATAACTGCTCACACCGGCAAAAGCAAAAGAAAGTATCACAAGTACTAGAATTGTTTTAGCAACAATCCCCTGTGATCCTTCACGAATTTTTTCTAACATCTGAATTCTCGCTTGTTGCGATTAATAAAATAAAAAGGCGCATCACCTTGTGGATGCGCCTTATTGTAAATTATATGGAGTTATCAGACGCTACCACGGGTATGACCCAATACTCCCAATATGTATTATGCCTTGCATAACAATATTGCTTTTCGTAAAAAGCACCGCCTAAGCAGTGCTTGTATTACGAATGCCTTACAAAGGCCACGTTATTAACTACGAGTTAACAGCGTCTTTTAGCGCTTTGCCAGCTTTGAACGCTGGAATGTTCGCAGCAGCAATTTTAATTTCTTTACCCGTTTGTGGGTTACGGCCAGTACGTTCAGCACGTTGACGTACTTCAAATGTACCAAAACCAACTAGAGAAATCTTATCGCCATCTTTAAGACCTTCTGTCACAGCAGCGATAAAAGAATCTAGTGCGCGGCCTGCAGCAGCTTTAGAAATATCAGCACCAGATGCGATTTTCTCGATTAGTTCAGATTTGTTCATGTCATCCCCTTGAATGTTATTGTCGCGCCGCAACCAAATCTATGTTTAGAGCGGTCTGCGGAGGCTTTATTTTATAAGCTTGATAACACACCAAACTTAGTACGAAAACCAAAAAATGAAATTGGATACTGCTCAACGCCAGATGCCCCAAGGGCTTGGTGCGTCTGACTATCCACAAACCTAGGCTACCACAGGTCAGCGTTTTGTTAAGCCCCTTTTTTCATTTTTTTCATGCTCTACAGCAATTTTTTAACTAACAAGCTATTTTTTAACCACTTCAAAGCCTTCAACTGGTCGCTCAAGCGCCAATTTCAACACTTCATCTATCCAACGCACTGGATGAATGATTAAATCAGCAATCACATTTGCAGGAATCTCTTCCAGATCGCGTTCATTTTCTTGAGGAATTAATACATGTTTAATTCCACCGCGATGGGCTGCTAATAACTTCTCTTTCAAACCACCAATGGGTAATACTTCACCACGTAAAGTAATTTCACCGGTCATTGCCACATCACTGCGCACAGGGTTACCCGTTAAGCTAGACACTAACGCAGTACACATTGCTGCGCCGGCTGAAGGACCGTCTTTTGGCGTAGCACCTTCTGGCACATGCACATGGATATCTCGTTTCTCATAAAAATCATTGTTAATACCAAGATTTTCAGCACGAGCACGTACCACTGTCATTGCAGCTTGAATCGATTCTTTCATCACATCGCCCAGCGAACCGGTATAGGTCAGTTTACCTTTACCTGCGACTGAGGTGGCTTCGATTGTTAATAAATCGCCGCCTACTTGAGTCCATGCAAGACCGGTCACTTGACCGATTTGGTTATTTGATTCGGCTTTGCCAAAATCAAAACGTTGCACACCAAGGAATGACTTTAAATTTTCCTGGTTAACTTCAACCACTTTGACCGTTTTATCAAGCAGGATATGCTTAACCACTTTACGACAAATCTTCGACAATTCACGTTCTAATGAACGCACGCCCGCTTCACGAGTGTAATAGCGAATAATGCCTAAAATAGCGCTGTCATCAACCTTGATTTCTTTTTCTTTAAGACCGTTACGTTCAATTTGCTTAGTCAGTAAATGCTTCTTAGCAATATTGAGTTTTTCATCTTCGGTATAACCCGATAAACGAATAACTTCCATACGGTCAAGTAAAGGGCCTGGAATATCCATTGAGTTTGACGTAGCAACGAACATCACATCTGATAAGTCATAATCAACTTCAAGATAATGATCGTTAAAGGTCGCATTCTGTTCAGGATCGAGTACTTCTAATAATGCTGATGATGGGTCACCACGCATATCAGAACTCATCTTGTCGATTTCATCGAGCAAGAACAATGGGTTTTTAACGCCCACTTTAGCCATCTTTTGAATGACTTTACCTGGCATAGAACCAATATAAGTACGACGATGACCACGAATTTCCGCTTCATCACGTACGCCGCCTAATGCAACACGAATATACTTACGACCGGTTGCTTTAGCAATCGACTGGCCCAATGAGGTTTTACCTACACCTGGAGGTCCTACTAAACACAAAATAGGCCCTTTAAGCTGCTTAACTCGGCTTTGAACCGCTAAATACTCAAGAATACGTTCTTTGACTTTTTCAAGCCCATGATGATCGGTGTCGAGTACTTCTTGCGCTTTGGCCAAATCACGCTTTATTTTAGAGCGTTGTTTCCAAGGTACCGCTGTCATCCAGTCTACATAGCTGCGCACAACCGTCGCTTCTGCTGACATAGGTGACATCATTTTGAGTTTGTTTAACTCAGCAGTGGCTTTTTCTTTGGCGTCGCTTGGCATGCCAGCTTCTTCAATCTTACGCGCCAACACTTCAAATTCGTCATGACTTTCGTCAATATCGCCTAGCTCTTTTTGAATGGCTTTCATTTGCTCATTCAAATAGTATTCGCGCTGACTTTTTTCCATCTGTTTTTTAACACGAGTACGGATTCGTTTTTCGACATGAAGCAAGTCAATTTCCGATTCCATCATCGCCATTAAATATTCCAGACGCTCACCGACATTGATCATCTCAAGGACAGATTGTTTGTCTTCAAGCTTCAATGGCATATGTGCGGCCATGGTATCTGCTAAACGAGCGGCTTCATCAATGCCCGACAATGAAGTTAATACTTCAGGTGGGATTTTTTTATTTAACTTGATGTAGCCTTCAAATTGACCAATAGCACTGCGAACCAACACCTCTTCTTCTTTTTCACTTAACTCTTGTGACTCGAGGTATTCAGCTGTGGCGGCAAAGAATTCTTCTTCTTGGGTGTATTTCTTGATTTTGGCACGCTGGCCACCTTCAACTAATACTTTTACCGTGCCATCAGGTAATTTAAGCAATTGTAAAATAGAGGCAACGGTACCAATATCGAAAATATCGTCTTTGGTAGGTTCGT
This sequence comes from Shewanella sp. SG44-2, assembly GCF_014164215.1. Classification (NCBI taxonomy): domain Bacteria; kingdom Pseudomonadati; phylum Pseudomonadota; class Gammaproteobacteria; order Alteromonadales; family Shewanellaceae; genus Shewanella; species Shewanella sp. SG44-2. The sequence goes on along the minus strand of NZ_JACJEU010000022.1, from coordinate 50,999 downwards.
CAAGATCAGCATCTCGCTGAGCGACTAATAAAATTTGCTTGTCTTGTTCCATTGCCGATTCTAGGCAACGAATAGATTTTTCCCGTCCCACGAATAGCGGAATTACCATATGCGGGTAAACTACCACATCTCGCAGTGGTAATACGGGGAGTTCGATATGCGCTTCACGCTCTTTAGTCATGGCTCGATTCCGTTTAATGAAATTGACTTATTACTGAGTATATTGGGGTGATGTTATCAGTTTCAATGGCTAATACGAAAAAAGGAGCCCAATGGACTCCTTATTTTTCAACTTCCTGACTATCAGTGCAATTATTGCTCGCCTGAAGCAGCCTGTGTCTCAGTGTTTTCATAAATCAAAATAGGGGCTGACTCGCCTTTCACTACTGATTCATCAACAACAGCTTTAATCACGCCTTGTGTCGACGGAATATCATACATTGTATCAAGCAAGATGCTTTCAACAATAGAACGTAATCCACGAGCACCGGTTTTACGTGACATTGCTTTTTGAGCGATGGCTTGTAATGCATCATCACGGAATTCAAGTTCGACATCTTCCATCTCAAATAATGCACTATATTGCTTAGTTAATGCGTTTTTAGGTTCAGATAGAATTTGTACTAATGCAGCTTCATCTAACTCAGTTAGCGTAGCAACAACAGGTAAACGACCAATAAACTCAGGGATTAAACCAAACTTCACTAAATCACCAGGCTCTACTTGGCTAAGAATTTGTGAAATAGTCGCTTTATCCGCTTCGCCTTTTACTTCTGCACCAAAGCCAATTCCGGTGCCAGTGTGTGCACGTTGCTCAATGACTTTTTCAAGTCCAGCAAACGCACCACCACAGATGAACAGAATTTTAGAGGTATCCACTTGCAAGAATTCTTGTTGTGGATGCTTACGTCCGCCCTGTGGAGGAACAGAAGCAACGGTGCCTTCAATTAACTTAAGCAGCGCCTGCTGAACACCTTCACCCGATACATCACGAGTAATAGAAGGATTGTCAGATTTACGACTGATTTTGTCAATTTCATCAATATAGACGATACCGCGTTCCGCTTTCTCAACGTCGTAATCACATTTTTGCAGTAGCTTCTGAATGATGTTTTCAACATCTTCACCCACATAACCTGCTTCGGTTAGTGTGGTTGCATCTGCCATAGCAAAAGGAACATTAAGTGAGCGAGCCAACGTTTCAGCCAATAGAGTTTTACCACTACCGGTTGGGCCTAATAGTAAAATGTTACTTTTACCTAGCTCTACACCATCTTTGATAGCGCCATTACGTAAACGCTTATAATGATTGTATACCGCTACGGCTAACACTTTCTTAGCCTGATCCTGACCGATTACGTAGTCATCAAGATGCTTGCGTAACTCATGCGGTGTCGGCAATTTGTCTTCATCACGTTTAGGTGAAATCTCTTTGATTTCTTCACGGATAATGTCATTACATAAATCAACACATTCGTCACATACATAAACTGATGGACCAGCAATGAGTTTTCTGACTTCATGCTGACTTTTTCCGCAAAAAGAGCAGTACAGCAGTTTGCCGCTGTCACCGTTATTTTTGTTATCGCCCATTATTCTACCTCTGTTTACAACTTAGGTTGAACCTAAGCCCTGCTTGTAGATACTTATCATAACCACATTGATGACTGAACGCCTTTCAATACAGAATACCTGAAAGTATCTAGAAAATCAGCTACCAGTTTTAGCCGCGACTAGTGAGTAATGAATCGACAATACCATACTCAACAGCTTGAGTAGCACTCATGAAGTTATCACGGTCGGTATCGCGTTCAATAATATCTAAAGGCTGGCCAGTATGTTCCGCTAACATTTGGTTTAATTTATTTTTAATACCAAGAATTTCTTTTGCATGAATTGCTATGTCTGATGCTTGACCTTGGAAGCCACCTAATGGCTGATGGATCATCACACGAGAGTTAGGTAAGCAATGACGTTTACCTTTAGCACCACCAGCTAGCAAAAATGCGCCCATACTCGCAGCTTGACCCATACATACGGTACTCACATTAGGCTTAATGAACTGCATTGTGTCATAAATGGCCATGCCAGCTGTGACAGAGCCACCAGGTGAGTTAATGTACAAATATATATCTTTATCTGGGCTTTCAGACTCAAGGAATAATAATTGAGCAACAATGAGGTTAGCCATGTGTTCTTCTACCTGGCCAACTAAAAAGATCACTCGCTCTTTTAATAGGCGAGAGTAGATATCATAAGAACGTTCACCTTTCGCTGTTTGTTCAACAACCATTGGAACAAGAGCGTTGAGTACTGATTCTGGTGCATTATGCATTATTCATTTCCCTAAAATAAAAATGGCCCGCATGAGGAACCTCATACGAGCCATTATAAATGGCGAACGACCTGTTAAGTCAAGCTTAGCTTACGCTCGTCCGGTAGCCTTGTTCATAAATTCTTCAAAAGCAACGTCTTTAACGGTTACTTTTGATGATTTTAACAATGCTTCCACCGCTTGCTCTTCAAGCGCTACGTTGCGCATGTTTTGCATGAGTTCTTTGTTTGAGTTGTAGTATGAAACAACTTCAGATGGATCTTCATACGCTGAAGCCATAGATTCGATCAATGTATTAACACGATCATCTTCTGCTTTTAGCTCGTTTGTCTTGATCACTTCGCCTAATAGCAAACCAATTTTAACACGACGCTCAGCTTGTTCAGTGAAAAGTTCAGCCGGAAGTTCAGGCATATTTTCAGTTTGACCACCAAAACGCTGCATAGCTTGTTGACGAAGTACATTCACTTCACCCTCAACAAGTGCTTTAGGAATAGCGATATCGTTTGCTGCTAGTAAACCTGTAATAACCTGCTCTTTCACATTCGCTTTTAACGCCTGCTCAAGTTCACGAGTCATGTTTTTACGGATTTCAGCTTTAAGTGCGTCTAAGCCACCTTCAGCAATACCAAACAATGAGGCAAATTCATCATTCACTTCTGGTAGGTTAGCCGCTTGAACTTCAGTCAACGTAATAACGAACTTAGCCGCTTTACCTTTCAAGTTTTCAGCATGGTAATCTTCAGGGAAAGTCACTTCGATTTCGAATTCATCACCTGTTTTATGCCCTACGATACCGGTTTCAAAACCAGGGATCATACGGTTGCTGCCTAATTGAAGTTCGAAATCATCAGCTTTTCCGCCTTCGAATTCTTCGCCATCAATAGAACCAATAAAGTTCATTTTAACTTTATCGTCAGCAACTGCTGCACGTTCAACAGGTGCAAAAGTTGCATGTTGTTTACGTAATGTTTCAATCATAACATCAACGTCAGCATCATTAACTTCAGCTTTAGGCTGTTCAACTGCAATGCTATCTAAACCCGTTAGGACAACTTCTGGGTAGATTTCAAATGTTGCAACGAATTCAAAAGAATCACCTTCAGTTGAACCAGGAGTAAATACTGGCGCACCTGCAGGGTTTAACTTTTCAGCTACGATAGCTTCAATAAAGTTGCGTTGCATCACTTCACCAGTGATGTCTTGACGAATGGCTTTGCCATAACGCTTGTTGATTTCGCCGATAGGCACTTTACCTGGGCGGAAACCTGGAAGACGAGCACGCTTAGCTTCGCGCAATACATTGTCTTTAACCAATTTCTCGATTTGCTCAGCAGGTACAGAAATAGTTAGGCGACGCTCTAGGCCTTGAGTTGTTTCAACAGAAACTTGCATTGTTTTACCTCGAAATATGTCTGACGTTCTTTGTAATGGTCGACAACTCAACCATTCGATATTCGTTTCTTGACCATGAATTTAGCTCTGATACCCAGCACAGCGATATTATTGATGCTGAAGACGCTGTTGGTACAGATAGCTTATTTTTGATATTTATCAAGACGCGACATTATAGCTACCGTTTTTAACAGAGTCGAGCCTGAAAAGGTCGATTTACATGATAAAAAAGCCGACTTATGTTCAATTTTGATGTGTTTGCACGTTTAATGTGCGAAATGAGTTTTTGACTTACGCTCAAAAAGCTTAGCAGCAAAACAATTATCGTGACTAAACCAAACCTATCACACCCATTAAAGGGTATTTATACGATAATTTGATTTAATCAGAAAAATGGGGTGACTGATGGGGCTCGAACCCACGACAACCGGAATCACAATCCGGGACTCTACCAACTGAGCTACAATCACCATTGAAATGGTACACCCGGCAGGATTCGAACCTGCGACCACCCGCTTAGAAGGCGGGTGCTCTATCCAACTGAGCTACGGGCGCATGGTTACAGTTAGATACTGCATCCTGTCTGGCTGAACAAGTTTACTTGTTCTGTTACTCACTGCAAGAGCAAATAACATTAATTTGGTCGGTGATAGAGGATTCGAACCTCTGACCCTCTCGTCCCAAACGAGATGCGCTACCGGGCTGCGCTAATCACCGAAAATCTTACGTTGTTTTCGAAACACATATTATCTATAAACAATAACGATGTTGTCCCGAGAACGGAGCGCATATTAACGAGTCACTTTGCTATCGTCAACGATTTTTTTAACCCTAAATGCTATATGTCGAATTTAACAGCAAAAATCGTGATTAGCATCATAGCGCGAATAGTTTATTCACTGTATTTTCCACGTCTAGCAAATGACACCCTTCAATACGCCTGCTAGAATAACGGCCGATCGACAATTGACTTCAACACCTGCGTCACTCAAAGGAAACTCTACAGCCATGACTGCTCAAATTATTGACGGTAAAGCCATTGCACAATCTATTCGCACCACACTAAAACAAAAAGTAACACAACGTAGACAAGCTGGATTTCGCGCGCCAGGACTTGCGGTTATTTTAGTGGGCAGTGATGCCGCATCTCAAGTCTATGTTGGCAGTAAACGTAAAGCTTGTGAGGAAGTCGGTTTTGAATCTCAATCTTTTGACCTTGACACCGAGACAACCGAAGCAGAGCTATTAGCGCTAATCGATGAGTGTAATGCCAATCCAAGCATCGATGGGATTTTAGTACAGCTGCCTTTGCCCGCTCATATTGATGATTCAAAAGTCATTGAACGTATTCGCCCAGATAAAGATGTTGATGGTTTTCATCCCTATAATGTTGGCCGTTTAGCTCAACGCATCCCAGTGCTCCGCTCTTGTACGCCGATGGGTATTATGACGTTAATCAAATCAACCGGTATAGATACCTATGGTCTTGATGCTACTGTAGTAGGTGCGTCGAATATTGTTGGCCGCCCAATGACACTAGAATTATTATTAGCCGGTTGCACAACAACAACCTGTCATCGTTTTACCAAAAACTTAGAACAAAAAGTGCGTCAAGCAGATTTATTAGTCGTTGCCGTTGGCAAACCTGGATTTATTCCTGGTGACTGGATCAAACCAGGCGCGATTGTTATTGATGTTGGTATCAATCGTTTGGAGAACGGCAGTTTAGTGGGTGATGTTGAATTTAATGTTGCCGCTGAAAAGGCTGCATTTATTACGCCGGTTCCTGGTGGAGTTGGCCCAATGACGATAGCAAGTTTATTAGAGAACACCCTATACGCATGCGAGCAGTATCATAGTTAACTAAATCTCAGATTAGCAAATCTCAGATAAGCCAACCATGCTGATTAATAACAAAAAAGCCTGCTATTGCAGGCTTTTGTTTTTATACTTGAAGTAAACTACTTTTTACGCCAAGTCGTGCCGCTAGGGCCGCCATCTTCTAACTCAACGCCTAACTCGTTTAAGCGATCGCGGGCCACATCCGCTGCTGGCCAATCTTTTTCAGTACGGGCACGGTTACGCTCAACGATAAGCGCTTCAATTTCTGCCACTTCATCGTCACTGCCCTCCCCCTTAAAGAAAGCTTCTGGCGTCTGGCTGATAAGGCCAAGCACATCTGCTAATTGCTTCAAGCTGACACCTAATGCCGATGCCGCTGCCATATCGGTTGTTTTAAGACGATTGATTTCACGTACCATCTCAAATAACACTGAATAGGCTTCAGGAGTATTAAAGTCATCATCCATTGCCGACTTAAACTTGGCTACAAACGCTTCAGCAGGCGCAGCATCAACTGTTAAGTCTAAACCTTTAAGCGCAGTGTATAAACGCTCTAGCGCTGCACGAGCTTGCTTTAAATTGTCTTCAGAATAATTTAACTGACTACGATAATGACCAGATAATAAGAAGTAACGTACAGTTTCAGCATCATAATGCTTAAGCACATCTCGAATGGTAAAAAAATTGTCCAGTGATTTAGACATTTTTTCACGGTCAACCATCACCATTCCGGTGTGCATCCAGTAATTAACATACGGGGTATCGTGAGCACAGCAAGACTGTGCAATTTCATTTTCATGATGTGGAAACTGTAAATCAGACCCGCCACCATGAATGTCAAAGTGTAAACCTAGATGTTTACTGTTCATGGCTGAACACTCAATGTGCCAACCAGGGCGACCTGGTCCCCAAGGTGATTCCCACGTTGGTTCACCCGGTTTAGACATTTTCCATAACACAAAATCCATAGGATTGCGTTTAGCATTATCTATCTCAACGCGAGCACCGGCTTGAAGCTGGTCTAAGTTTTGACCTGACAACTGTCCGTACTCAGGGAATGATGCAACGCTAAATAATACATCCCCATTACTGGCTACGTAAGCATGATCGCGATCGAGTAAACGCTGAACCATATCGATAATTTCTTCAATATGTAACGTTGCTCGAGGCTCAAAATCTGGACGTTTCATGTTCAAGGCATCAAAATCTTGGTGCATTTCGGCGATCAAACGCTCAGTTAGCGACTCACAAGATTCGTTGTTTTCAGCCGCCCGTTTGATAATTTTGTCATCAACATCGGTAATGTTGCGCTGAAAATTCACCTCATAACCGATATAACGTAAATAACGCACTATCATGTCAAACGAAACAAAGGTACGCCCATGACCAATATGACATAAATCGTAAATGGTTACGCCACAGACGTACATTCCGATTTTACCTGGATTTATTGGTTTAAATTCTTGTTTATCACGGCTAATACTATTGTAAATCTTTAACATCGATTGTTCTCTTTTACACTAATTTATAACGGGAAATGTTATCGCTGAGTCTAACATGATGTCACCTGTTTTGAACACTGCACTTTATGCGGCAGTTAAGATAAGTTAGAATCGCGCAAATTATTATTTTCAAGTGAGACAACATGATTACTTTACATACCAATATGGGCGATATTACTTTACAGCTAAATGAAGAAAAAGCGCCAATTACCGCGGCTAACTTTATGCAGTATGTTGAAGATGGTTTTTTCGAGGGTACTATTTTTCACCGTGTTATTGACGGCTTTATGATCCAAGGTGGTGGTTTCACTGAAGATATGAGCCAGAAAAGTGTTAAAGCATCAATCAAAAATGAAGCCAACAATGGTTTATCTAACCGTAAAGGCACAGTTGCCATGGCGCGTACTTCTGATCCGCACTCAGCAACAGCACAGTTTTTCGTTAACGTAAAAGACAATACTTTCCTTGATTTTAAATCAGAAACTTCACAGGGCTGGGGTTATTGTGTATTTGGTGAAGTGGTTGAAGGCTTAGACATTATTGAAACAATCAAAAATGTTGCCACTGGTAATAATGGTATGCATCAAGATGTACCATTAGAAGCCATTGTGATCAAAAGCGTTAGCGTTAAAGCGTAATTTTGAAGAAAACAATCTTTGTAGGCGATTTGCACTTAAGTGCAGATCGCCCAGATATTACTCAAGCCTTCATCTATTTCCTAAACCATGGTTTAGACAATACTGAAGCGCTTTATATCATCGGCGATCTATTCGAAGTTTGGATGGGTGATGATATTGCAGAATCCTTTACCATTGCCATCGCAGAAGCAATCAAAACAGTATCGAATTCAATACCTGTATATTTTACTCATGGTAATCGTGACTTTATGGTTGGCAAACAATTTTGCCTACGAGCGGGCATGAAAATATTGCCCGAAGTGTATTGTATCAACTTGTACGGTGTTAACACTGTGATTTTACACGGTGATAGCCTTTGTACCCTTGATATTGCTTATCAGCGATTCAGACGCTTTCGAAGTCTTGATATAGTGCGATGGGTTTACTCCCACCTACCGAAAAAGACACGCTTAAACATTGCGGCAAAAATTCGTCAAAAAAGTGTTCAAGGTAATCAACAAAAACATTACGAAATCATGGATGTTGAGTCAAGTGCTGTTACTGCGCTATTGGCAAGTACTGGTTGTCAAAGAATGATCCATGGTCATACTCATCGCCCAGCTATTCATCAACTCACCGCACAAGAACAACGTGTTGTGGTCGGTGATTGGTATACTCAAGGCAGCGTGCTAAACGTCAGCGAGAAAGGTTGCGAGTTAGTAACATTGCCCTTTTCTGAAACAAACTAGGCTCACTAAACAGTATCAACGTTGATATCATCAGTGAGTCTTGGTTTATATCGCGCACTTGTTGGTTATTGTGGCGGTAAACCGCTGTGAAAACGAAACTCGCTATCTTCTGTCAAAATTAATTCCATTTCTTTGTTACGAAAATAATCAATCCGTTCACTGATATCTTCACCTGCAATATCCTCAGCAAGAGCCAAATAGTCTTGAAAATGTCGAGCTTCTGAACGAAGTAATGAAGTATAGAACTTGGCGAGCTCATCATCTAAGTGCGGCGCAAGTTTGGCAAATCGTTCACATGAACGCGCTTCGATAAACGCGCCAATTATTAACTTATCAATTAACGTAAGTGGCTCATGAGTCCGCATATGAATAATTAACTGTTTGGCGTAACGACCAGCACGAATATTACTGTAATCAATGCCACGCGCAGTCATAATTTGTAAAACTTGTTCAAAGTGATGAAACTCTTCTTTAATCAAACGCACCATTTTACTCATTAAATCAGTGCTATTAGTGAGACTTTTATTGGCTACTAATTCACTAGTGATGTCATTCTTTTTGCTATCTCGAGCTAAAAATTCGTGAGCATTTCGGTCTTGTTGATAAACGAAATCTTCATAAGGCTTTGCCCAGGTCTTTAATAGATGTGAACTACTTTTATCAATCGCATATTTGCGGATCATTAACATTGCAGTTTGTGCAGCTTTAAGTTCACAGTTGCAATGATCAATCAGTAATGCAGTGAGTTGTTCGGGTTGTTTAGCTTGTTCGACCCAACGATTTGGCGTCTCACAACCTAAAAAGTCGTAAATAGGGACAAGTAATTGCTGCATAAAATGGATAATCCTTTCAAAAATCTATGTTCATTTTACCTTTAGAGCGATCTTTTCTGAAGCCAAAAACATAATACAACTTGACGAAAGTCTAATTATGTTCAATAAATAAGCTGAGCATCTAATTTAACGATTTAATAACAGATGCCATCGATCACCTTAAATGATGATTCTAAATTGGGATAGAGTCATAACTTAACAACATAGATGTTGGCAATGGAACCCTCTCAGTGTTATGCCAACACCATTCCCCTGTTGATAAGTAGATGTGGACTGATTAAGGCGATTGGTAAAAAGCTGTAGTCAGTTCGTCGTTGTTTGGCGAGCTAGGTCAAAAATGCTAAACAAGGATAACTATAATGGTATTGAATCACTTAATGGGACTTTACACTCATCCAAAAAAAGAGTGGCACACAATTGAAAAGAATCACGAAGCGCTAAAGAGCAGCTTGAGTCATGTATTGCTTATCGCACTGATCCCTGCAATTTGTGCTTATTTTGCGACAGCACACATTGGTTGGCATCCCGGAGCCGGAGAGCTTCTGTTTCTAACATCAAAAAGCGCACTATTCATGTCTGTTGGAATGTATTTCGGCTTGATTATTGGCGTTATGGCTCTTGCTTATCTAGCATATTGGATGGGCAAAACATTTGATGCTGATCCAACTTACACTCAAGCTCTCGAATTAGCGTCAGATACTGCAACCCCATTATTTATGGTTGGTTTAGCGGCACTCTACCCCGTGTTATGGTTCATTATGATAGTCGGTTTGATTGGCTTGTCTTATTCCGTTTATCTACTGTATGCAGGTGTTCCTATTATTATGAATATCCCTGAAGAAAAGGGTTTTATTTACGCTAGCTCAGTGGTTACTGCAGGTCTTGTACTATTAGTGGCACTGATGGCAAGTAGTGTCATTTTATGGAGTATTGGCTTCGGGCCGATGATGCAATAATTTATTGATTATTGAAAAATAAAACAAAAAAGGCGCATTTAGCGCCTTTTTGTTATTCATAATGCTGATTACGCAAAGGTATCTCTTAACGGTACCGTTAAGTTAAACACTAGATGTTCAGCGCTTGAATCTTTACTGTCTGCACAGAAATAGCCTTCTCGCTCAAATTGAAACGATTTCTCAGCCGGAGCATTGACTAAACCAGGTTCAACGAGTCCCTTCACTACTGTGAGTGAATTGGGATTTAGCACTTCATCAACAGTTTCAAAAGCAGCAGGATTTTCACTGGTAAATAAACGGTCATACAAACGAAACTCAGCAGGTTTCGCTGTTGAGGCTTCAACCCAATGAATAACCCCTTTAACTTTACGTCCATCAGCAGGGTTTTTACCTAAAGTATCTGCATCGTAAGTACAATAGACTGTAGTAATATTACCATCGGCATCTTTGTCACAACGTTCAGCTTTAATAATATAAGCATTACGTAAACGGACTTCTTTACCTAAAACAAGTCGTTTAAAGTGCTTATTAGCTTCCTCTTTAAAATCTTCAACATCAATGAATAACTCTCGTCCAAACGTCAGTTCACGCGTGCCCATGCCTTCATTATTTGGATGAGCAGGTGCTGTAATAGTTTCAGGCTGTGCATCTGGGTAGTTTTCAATAACAACTTTAATCGGTCTTAATACTGCCATTGCACGAGGTGCATGTTCATTTAATTCTTCGCGAATACACGCATCTAACATGCCGACTTCAATTAAGTTTTCTTGCTTGGTAACACCAATACGTAAGCAGAACTCGCGAATAGAAGCTGATGTGTAACCACGACGACGTAACCCAGCGATAGTTGGCATACGGGGATCGTCCCAGCCATCAACCAATTTACGTGTGACTAAATCGTTTAGTTTACGCTTAGACATCAAAGTGTATTCAAGATTTAAGCGTGAAAACTCATATTGACGAGTGCGATTTGGCGCTTGGAAATCATTTAAATGATCTAATACCCAGTCATATAAACGACGGTTATCTTGAAACTCTAAAGTACATATCGAATGAGTGATATTCTCAATAGCATCAGAGATACAATGAGTAAAATCGTACATTGGGTAAATGCACCACTTGTCGCCTGTTTGATGATGATGAGCAAATCGGATACGATAAATAATAGGATCGCGCATACACATAAAGGGTGATGCCATATCAATTTTGGCACGCAGAGCACATTCACCTTCTTTGAACTCTCCCTTACGCATTTTTTCAAATAACGCGAGATTTTCTTCAACACTGGTGTCACGGTATGGGCTGTTTTTACCCGGCTCTTTTAATGAACCGCGGTACTCTCTGGTTTGTTCGCCATTTAAGAAGCAAACGTACGCTAAGCCTTTGGTAATGAGCTCAACTGCATATTGATGTAGTTGATCAAAATAGTTTGATGAATAACGGATATCGCCAGACCATTCAAAGCCTAACCAACGCACGTCTTCCTGAATAGACTTAACATAATTGATGTCTTCTTTTTCAGGGTTTGTATCATCAAAACGTAAGTTACATTGACCTTGGTAATCTTTTGCAATACCAAAATTTAAGCAAATAGATTTAGCATGGCCAATATGTAAATACCCGTTAGGTTCTGGTGGAAAACGTGTATGTACTTGGCTGTGCTTACCGCTTTTTAGGTCTTCGTCTATGATATTACGAATGAAGTTACTTGGACGTACTTCGGTGTCCACATGACTCATGGAATTCCTCTTGGCGCACAATGGCAATATGAATAAAAATAGATGATCCTACAGATCTTATGTAGTTACAACTGCTAGTACCGAAAAAGTTAGCTTGTTAAAGCAAATAAACCCAGCAAAGCTGGGTTTATTGTTTAATTCAAACATATTTCAGTTAACTATTCCGTGACAATTCGTATTCCAGGAATAATTTGTTGTGCTTTGCGACCTTTCTTATTTAACCAGAAATAAAACACAACCAAAGCCATGACAAAGAAACTGATCCAACTAGCAGACTGTACCGGATGCTGATTAAATGTGGCCCCTTGGTAAACCACTGTTGCTGAACCATAAGCTAATGAAAATGTCCAAATTGCAGCAAAACGGGCCCACTTCGCACCAAATTCATGAACCAAGGCCCCCATCGCTGCTACACAAGGTGTATAAAGCAAGATGAACAACAAGTATGAGAATGCGGCTATCTGGCTTTTAAAGCCTGTTTGAAGCGCACTGAAGGTAGATGTATCAACAGATAACTCCATTGCTGCTTCATCTAAATCTGTGATACCTGCAATCGCAATTGATAATGGGTCACCAGGTTCAATACCTAATAAGTTTGTTGGAATTGTCGCTAAGCCGACTTTAACACTGTCCCAAATAGACAATAACTCTTCATCATCACCTGCTGAGGTGCTATATAAACTGTTTAATGTACCGACTACGGCTTCTTTAGCAAAAATACCGGTAATAATACCAACAGTTGCAGCCCAATTGTCTTGTTCTATTCCCATAGGAGAAAACAGCGGTGTGATTTGTTGGCTAGCAACACTGAGCAAAGACTCTTTACTGTCTTCATGGCCAAAAGATCCATCTGTGCCAATTGCATTAACAAAGTTAAGCAGTGTCACCACAATAATGATGGTTTTACCAGCGCCCATAATAAAGCTTTTAGTTCGTTTTGTTGTACGTGAAAATACTGCTTTGCTTTTAGGCATTTCGTAGCTTGGCAATTCCATAACAACGGCACTGCTTGTTCCTGGTAATACTGTTTTACGCAGTAACAAACCGGTGCCAATCGCGGCAAAAATACCAATAATATACAGTAAAAACACCAAGTTTTGGCCTGATTGAGGGAAAAATGCCGCTGCAAATAACGCATAAACAGGCAGTCGAGCACTACAAGACATGAAAGGCGCCATCATTCCAGTAACGATGCGTTCACGCTCGCTGCCTAATGTTCTGGTAGCCATGATGGCAGGAACCGAACAGCCAAAGCCAACAATCATCGGCACAAAAGCTTTACCTGGCAAGCCAATACGACGCATCAAGCCGTCGACAACAAACGCTGCCCGAGCCATATATCCAGATGCTTCAAGTACTGAAAGAGCAAGAAATAATGCAGCAACAACAGGAATAAACGTCGCGACTGTTTGGATACCTTGCCCTACACCGCCAGCTAAAATAGTCACAAGCCAATCAGGCGATCCCATTGACGACAGTAAGACACCAAAATGGTCAACAAAAATAGCCCCTGCAGTAATATCGAAGAAATCGATAAAAGAATTACCCACGTTAATACTGAATAAAAACATTAGGTACATAACAAATAAGAAAATAGGGATACCCAATACCGGGTGTAACACTACTTTATCAAGCCTATCTGTGGCGCTGATATGTTTCCCTTGATTTACTGATGCTTCAAACACCTGCTGTACAAAATCGTAACGGGTTGTGGCGATCATAATATCGATGTCTTCGCCTGCTTGTTCGACTCGTAAAGTACATTGCTTTACCGTGTCATGTAATTGTACTTCACTCGTACCACAGCCATTTCCATGGCTATTTGCTAAAATAGCAAGCGCTTGCCCACGGCTTAACGCCGTGAGACCTTGGCTATCATTTTGCATCTGTAATGCGGTTACACTGGCTTCAATATCGTTATGATACTGGAGCATTAAAGATTTTGTTGAGTCACCTTTTTCCAATAGTGACATTAACTCTGCCTGTAGTTGTTCTACATCGGCTTTACTTCGTGAACAAATAGCAACAACAGGACAACCTAAACGTGCTGACATGTCGTCAACATTAATGTTGATCCCAAGTTTTTTAGCAGCATCGATTTTGTTAATAACAACAATAATCGGAATACCTAACTCACGTAATTGGGTGGTTAAATATAGATGACGTTCGACATTTGTGGCATCAACTAGGTTGATGATTGCATCCACTTGTTGATTAGAAAGATAAGCCTGAGCAATCTGCTCGTCCAATGAACAATCGCAGCTATTACCTGCAGGGAGTAGATCGTAGATGCCAGGGAGATCGGTGAGAAAAATATCAGTCCCTGAATAATTTAGCTTACCGGTTTTCTTTTCGACGGTAACACCCGACCAATTGCCAACCTGCTGGCTAGCACCAGTAAGTGCATTAAAAAGAGTCGATTTACCTGCATTGGGATTACCCACGGTGACACAGTGAAATTGTTTAGTCATTTTTGAGCACTACCTCGATGATATCGGCTAAATCACAACGCATACATAATTTACTTCCACGTAAATCTAATTCAACACCTGACCCCATAGGAGCTCGTCGTATAAAATGAAAACGGGTGTTGGGTGTAATGCCCATGGATAACAATTTACGTTTAACAGTTTGCGGTAACGTTAATTGACCGATTTCAGAGATAATCGCCTGATCACCTGGCTTAAGTTCACTCAGCTTCATGTAACACTACCTTCAACAACATTAATAACGTTAAAAATTTTATCGGAACTAAACAAGTTAAACTCAAATCTAGATCAAAGTTTCACTTGTTAACGAGAATAGTTTTCAGTTGTATTACGTATTATGTGACAAATGCCCGTTAGAATATAGTGCAACTAAGATTTTATTTTTATTTTGAAGTAAAATTGGCTCAATAATGATTATGTTCTCTGGGCGGTCAACAACCCCATATAACAATCATCGGACCATTTACCATCAACACAGTTATTCTGTTTTAGTGTCCCTTCCAGAACAAAGCCCACCTTCTCTAATACTTTTCGCGAAGCAGTATTTTCATGAGCGCAAATACCAATGTATTTATGCATACTGAATTGTAGTGCCCCCCAATCGGTTACCGCGAGCAAGCTTTCACTGGCAAACCCTAATCCTTGCTGTTCTGGCGCAATTAAATAACCTACTTCAGCCCGCCTTAGCTGTGCATCATCACATCTAAAACCAATAAGTCCCACGGCCTGACTATTATCAATTCGCTCAATAACAAGCGTTAACCAATCTCCTGACTCAAAAAGCCATACAGCTTTACGCTGCTCAAATTTAGCGACTATATCTGATTCAGGTTCAACACTTCGAATATATTGATTAACATCTTTATCAAGATGTAAGCGAAGAAAAAAATCCCAATCCCTGCTCAGTAAATTTCGTAATTTAAGCCGATCACTATAAAGATTTATATCCATATACCCTCTTTTTAATACATAAAAATGGCAGCCTAAGCTGCCATTTTTATGTCACTCACTCAATATTGACTAGCCGCGACTAGTCACTTCAAGTAAATGAAAACCAAATTGTGTTTTTACTGGCCCTTGAACAACATTTAATGGTGCACTAAATACCACATCGTCAAATTCTTTAACCATCATTCCTGGTCCAAAAGAACCTAGTTCACCACCTTGTGCACCAGACGGACAAGAAGAATTTGCCTTGGCTACGTCAGCGAAATCAGCACCAGCTTCGATTTGTTGCTTGAGTGATTCACATTGTTCTTGAGTGCTTACGAGTAAGTGTCTAGCAGTTGCTTGTACCATAATTTGGCTCCTAAAATATAATAAAATAAAAATGTAACACTAACATAACGACAGAACGATGACATACTTAAGTCATCGTTCCTTTTACGGTATTTATTTTGCTAATTCAGCTTTTATCCAATCAGCGATTTTATTTTCCATCACCGCCATTGGTAACGACCCTGACGTGAGCAACTGATCATGAAAACCCTTTAAGTCAAATTTATCACCCAAAGCTTTCTCTGCATCTGCACGTAAGCGCAAAATAGTTAACTGGCCAACTTTATAAGATAGCGCTTGACCAGGTATAGCCATGTAACGCTCTACTTCTGCAACAATATCGGACTCCGCCATTGGAGAATTATCTTTCATGTATTGAATAGCTTGTTCGCGACTCCAGCCTTTCGCATGAAGTCCAGTGTCAACGACTAACCGCATCGCTCTTAACATTTCATCTGATAACTTACCAAAGTACTGATATGGATCATTAAATACGCCCATCTCAATGCCTAAATACTCTGCATACAACGCCCAACCTTCTTCAAACGCAGTGTAACCCTGGAAGCGCTGAAACTGTGGGACGTCAGTTAACTCTTGTTTAATCGCAATCTGAAAATGATGACCAGGAGCGGCTTCGTGCAATGATAGGGTTGTCATTCCCCATTTAGGTTGTGCTTTTAAGTTGTAAGTATTGATATAAAATACACCTGGGCGTGAACCGTCCACAGCAGGTGATTCATACGATGCACCAGCGGCAGATTTCTCACGAAAACTCTCTACGGGCTTAACAATGTAATCCGCTTTAGGCATTACATTAAAATACTGAGGTAATACTTGATTTATATGATCTTTAATTGCCATATAACCATCAATCAAATCTTGTTTGTCAGTAAAAAAGTACTGTGGTTCTGAAGATAAGGAGGCAAAAAATGCGGTTAAATCACCTTTAAAACCAACTTGCTCTCTCACCTTGTCCATCTCGGATAAAATACGTGCAACCTCAGACAAACCAATTTGATGTATTTCATCCACTGATAACGTTGTTGTTGTGTGGCTATTAGCTAAGTGTTGATACCAATCTTTACCATTTGGCAGTCCCCACCAACCATCAGAAGCTCGTGAACTGGGTAAATACACATTTTTTACATAGTCACGTAACTGAGTCAATGCCGGTAATAGCTCAGAATCAATAAGTTGAGAGTATTCTTTGGTTAATTGTGCTTTTTGTTCAGCTGTAAAACTTTCAGGCAGTAAATTAATTGGGGAATAAAAAAAACTGCTCTGTGCATCAGTAACAAGTTGGGCATCCAACTGAGGAATAATCCGCTCGACAAGCACTCGTGGTAATACAACTTTACTTGCAATACCTTCATCCATACGTTGCTGTGCAAGTTTAGTCCAGTGAATAAACCCACGTAAGCGACTTAACCAATTTTGATAATCTTCAACCGTCTTAAATGGTTGAGCACTTTCTCCACTACCCAACTGGACCATTGTGAATACTGTGCTATAAAATTGATTAATAGGTAAAAAGTACTCAGGATAAGTTTCTCCAATAAGCTCCATGTTACGATCATAAATAAACATGTCGTAACTGAGTTTAAGTGATGCAGGAAGTTTATCAACATCAATTGTTTTAGCTTGACTAAAATAATGGCTATTTAAATCATGACGAGCCTTTAAATACTCCTCAGTTAATGCACCACCGAATTGGTCGTTATAGTCATTGACTCCCACAAAGGTGGCGTAAATCGGCTCAAGCTTTAATTGATCATTAAAAAAATTATCGACCATTGCCAAATACTGCTCTGATGCAGACTGAGGCATCACGGCAGCACTAGATTCGGCGGTGGTTTCAGGCGCAGATGAGACAGTAGTGGCTTCAGAACAACCTTGAGCGGCCAATAATAAGGACACTGTCAATGCTAGCAATGTTTTATTCATTTTTATTATTCCTTAACACAATTTCACTCACGCCTTATTAGCGTGTCGATTTATCTCAGTGTAACTATCAAATATGATTCTGTTATTACTCTTATGAGGACCATGCTATTAGGGTCCATTACCAAGTAATTGTATGCTAATTAGAAGTGGAGTTACCTCACTATCCAATCAATGCTTATCTATACCTGACGTAAATTCGATTGCACAACATAAGCTCTCACTCATACAGCCCGCCTATGTCGACTTAAGTGTATAAGGGACACTTAAATCGAGTTAGCTCGTTCTGGATAGCTGATTTGCTAATATGCGATATCATTACAATGTGCCACATGACAAAGCAAACATAATCATTTTACTTATTGTATCTTTGCATTGCGGTTCATGAAACTAAACTTTAACAAATACACACTATCTAACAATTTATTGATTTAGAACATCAGTCAATACGTTTAATTCACGAAATCGAAGCCATTAATAAGACAAAATATTTAACATAGATAAAGAAAAAAATGTATTAGTAGTTTTCTTGTGCAAATAAAAAAGCCCCTAAAAAGGGGCTTTTTAAATCAAGCTTAAGTTAAAGCGTTACGTTGTGAATACGAGCTTTTTCTTTGATGTAAGAAATATAGCTCTTAGCACTACGTTCAGTCTTTTTATCATTAGCAGCAAGAACAGCTCGGTTATAAGCAGACTTGTACTTTTTAAGGCTCAAGTATGCTAAAGCTAGCTCAAATTGAGCTTCACCCGGGTTATCAATACCTGCATCAAGTGCTTTTTTAAGCACAGGAATAGCATCATTGTATTTTTGTTCTAAAGCAAGAATACGACCTTGTTTTAAATACAATTCACCCTTATTGCTAATGGCAGCTGCTTTACCGTAAAAGTAAGCAGCTTCTTTTAGCTCTTTAGCATTATGATAAAAACCAGCGAGTGTAGTTAAACTCTTCTCGTTTTCTGCAACTAAACCAGACTTCATGTGCTTTTCAAAAATGGTAGCAGCTTTGTAAGGCGAACCTTTTTGCGCTAACAATTGAGACAAACGAGTAATATTACTGTCAGTCTCTAAAAAGCCATTTTTATATGCTAAATCATATGTTGCAAGTGATTTATCATAGTCTTCAGTCATCAAGTAAAACTGAGCTAACTGAACCCAGAGACGTTTGTCGTCTTGGAACAAAGGCACCATAGTTTCTAATACTTTTACGGCTTCTTTGTACTTTTTCTGGTTAAAGTAAGCGGTTAACTTCATCTGATACAGACCTTTATCAGGCGATTCAGCTAAAGATAAACCTTTGTCAGCGACTTGTAGTACTTTATTCCAATCTTTTAACTCAGTGTAGGCAATACCAATTCGACGATACATTTGAGCATCTGCCTTACAGGTAAAATCCATCCACTTGTAATAATATGGAATCGCTTCTTTAAACTTTTTCTCTTGTAGTAACAAATCAGCATACAAACGCATTGTTGCAGCATGATCTGTACCACCAAGAATGTCAGCATCAACAGCAGTCTTCAAATATTTGATTGCTGTCTTCATCTGACCTTTTTCGGCATAGAAGTTACCTAACATACGATCGACATACGCTTTGTCGAAGTCGTTTTTAGCATTAGCCTCAAGCAATATTGCAATTGCTTGGTCTAAATTTCCTTCAGTATATGCTCCAAAAGATTTTTGTACTTTTTTTGCAGCGCTTTCGCCAACGGCACGAGATTGACGCTTGTCAATCTCACACTTTTCCGCAGCAACTACAGTGTTAGACAATAATGCACTTCCACAGACGGAAAGTAATAACGCTGTAGCGATACTAGTAACTTTACGCATTATCTACCTCCCTTCTCTAGTGTGAAGTCAAGTTGTACTGTCATACCACTTTGTCTTAATGGCTTGCCATCGACAATTTTCGGCTTGTATTTCCATTTTTTCAATGCGCGAATCGCTTCACGATCGAATAAACGCTTAGGTTCAGCTTTGATAACAGAAACGTCATCAACACCACCTAGTTCGTTAATTGTAAAGGTAAGTTGAACCCAACCCTCTTTACCATCACGAGCTGCAGCAATTGGATACTGAGGCTCAATACGAACAATAGGAGTAGCATCACCATCACGAGTCATCATGTTACCAAGCTTGAAACCTGTACTTGGTCCACCAGATTCGATCCCACCCATATTGAACGCCATATTAGTGTCAATATTAGATGATGAATCAGGCGGAGTAGTATCCGGCTTCGGTGGCTGCTCCGGTGGTGGAGGTGGCTTAGGTGTAACCCTTGGTTTTTTCTGTGCCTTCGAATCCTGTTTATCCATCGTAATTTCAATAACAGGGGATTCCGCTGATTCGCCGTTGCGTTGTGCGCCGCCGCCGACCAGGAAAGCCATGAAAGCAAACAGCCCAAAAGTCACTGCAGCACCAATGATTATTGATACGAGTGCTCTTAGCATATTACTCATTCCCCGCTGATACTGAAATTTTATCGATACCTGCAGCTTTAACGTTATCAAGCACTTTTACGACTAAACCATGTAAAGCGTCTTTGTCTGCTTGGATCAGTACAGCTGCTTCAGGTGCTTCCGCCAACATACGTTCTACGTTTGCAGTTACACGTTCGATATCAACCTGACGGTTTTCCATCATAATGACACCAGTTTTGCTGATACCAATAAAGATGTTCGCCGAAGGTTTAGACGTAGCCTGTGACGCTTTAGGCTTGTTGTAGTCTAAGCCTGATGGCTTAACAAACGATGTTGTTACAATAAAGAAGATCAGCATGATAAACACGATGTCTAGCATCGGGGTCATATCAATTTGCGCTTCCTCTTCCATAGTGGAATGCTTCTTACGTGCCATGTTCAATCTCTCTCTAGTGGTGAGGCATGCTGTCTTTTAGCTTTTCTAAACTGATTCTCATTTTTGAGTCTAAACGTGTGCTAAAGAAAACACCCGATAGAGCTGCAACCATTCCTGCCATTGTCGGCATTGTGGCCATTGAGATACCAGCGGCCATTAAACGAGCATTACTCGTCCCCTGAACTGCCATCACATCGAATACTGAAATCATACCGGTTACAGTACCTAATAGACCAATCATTGGACAAATGGCTACTAAGGTTTTGATTAACAGCATACGTGCATTCAAATCTTGCTTCGCTTGGGATACCCAAGCTTCACGGATACGGTGAGCATGCCAAGAAGTTGTTTCTTCTCTTGCTTCCCATGAGGCAATAACGGCTTGATGTTGTTTTGGTGATATCCAATTTAGATACCAATAACGTTCAAGCATTAACACCCACATTAGAAATAGCACTGCTGCAACCAGCCAGAGGACATCGCCTCCGGAGGCCATGAAGCCCCTGACGGAATCCCATACGTCCATCAGGATTAGCATCATTAGTCAGCCCTCTTCTCAGCATGTTCTGCAATGATACCGGCACTTTGTTCTTCAAGAACTTGAACAATAGACTTGCTACGAGCAACTACAATTGCATGTAATAACATTAGAGGCAATGCAGCAATTAGACCTTGAACGGTAGTAATAAGCGCCATAGAAATACCACCAGCCATCAATTTAGGGTCACCAGTACCGAATAATTGAATAGATTGGAAGGTTGCGATCATACCGGTAACTGTACCCAATAGACCCATCATAGGAGCAATAGCAGCGATAACTTTGATGATTGAAATACGAGCTTCTAAAGCAGGCGTTTCTTTTAAGATTGCTTCATCAAGTTTTAGCTCAAGTGTTTCAACATCAACATCTTTATTTGACTGGTATACTTTTAGGATACGACCTAAAGCGTTGTTACCAGGATTTTCGATGTTTTTACGTTGGCTATTAACTTTAGCGCCAATAATAGTTAGAGTCACTAAACGCTCAATAGCAATTAATGCACCTAAAGCTAACAAGGCAAGAATGATGTAACCAATTGTTCCACCGGCTTCTAAACGATCTTCTAAACTAGCTTTGTTAGTAAAGATGTTTAGTAGCACGCCACGAGCTGGATCTATATAGAAAGGAGCAACACCTGAAGTAGTATTTTCCCACGAGCCAACTGCGCTAACCTGATAACCTTCTGGTTGCTGTGATAACTGTTGAATTAAACCAAGTTCAGGTTTGTAAACAACATATTTACCTTCAGCAGTTAAGTTGAAAGGACCTACACGGTGAATTGCAGTATTTACTACGTTGCCGTCGATAGCAGTAACATCACCATCGAATTTAACAACTTTACCTGACTCAACCATTTCAAATAACTGTGCTTCCCAAAATTGTTCTAACTCTTCAATTTTAGGCAGTGATTTACGTGCACCCAATTCAGCAATAAAGGTATCACGACCAGGAAACTGAGCACTGATGTTAGACGCAGCTAACTTACCAGCGAAATCACCGGCTTCACCTTTAACAACACCAAACATTTCACCCAAGTCACCTTGAGCAGTTTTTAGATCTTCCTCTAACTGAGCAATTTTACGCTCGTTATCCAAGAATGCTTGGTTCAAATCTTTACCGCGTTGCTTTTCAGCAGACAAGGCATTTTTTTCACGCTTAAGTAATTCAGCTTTATCGCCACGTTCCGCTTGAAACTCTCTTTCACGCTTAGCGTTTGTCTTACCTTCGTTAGCTCGATCGGCTTTAACTTGTTGTAACAGTTGACCAATAGTTTTTGGTGCATCTGCAGCAGAAACCATACCAGCTGTTAAAGAGAAAGTTGCAGCCACTAGCACTGATGTAATTAACTTCTTCATTATTGTGCAGTCTCCGCAGCAGGGATTGGTAATGCGAATAGGTCTAGAGCGCCTTGCTTACGAGCAATGCGGATACCTTTAGTAATATCACGTAGGTAGCTATCGTCTAACTTATTCCAAGACTTCGCATCTGCATCGTACATCCATGCAATTTTCTGATCCAAGCTTTGTGCATAAAGAGCAACTCGGCCTAAATTGAAGAAATCAACGAGTACTTCTTTACCATCTAAATTCAACTTACCAGTATGAACCGATACAAAGCTACCATACTCACGTTCAATGCTATAAGCATCAAGAATTAGACGGTATTTTTCTGCCAATGTAACTTCTGCAGTATCAAGAATGTCTTTTAAATTTTTAACACGATTCTGACGAGTTTCAATGTTAAATGGTAAATCTAAATTTACAAACTGCTCTAAAGCGTCAACCATTTTAAACATTAATGGCACAACACCCTGGCGAAGTTTATCTACGCCGTTGATATCAGTTTGAATTAAATCAAGTGAATTTTGTTGATCAGCTACCAAGCCTGCAACGTAATCATTGTATGACTTCAATGATTCACGTTCATCAGCAACGCTGCCATACTCAAAAAGCATGTCTTGTGCTTGGTCAAAATATTTGTCGACTTTCTGTTGCGACGCAGCAGAAGCAGCATTAAGGCTGCTATCGGCTTTTTGAACGTCAGCTAGAGGATCTGCAACAACGAAGTTGCTGCCAGCTAAAGCCAGAGCGCCAACAAGTGCAGTAGCGATTTTTGTTCTATTGCTTACCTTGGACATAGTTCCCAACCAATTTGAAGTGAATTAAAAAGTTCAACTTTGCAAAATAACCATGATCTAAAATTGTTAATCAATGTTACTTCAACTAAGCACGTCTTTTTCTTGTGATTGTTAGTTTTTCTTCCCTTTTCTACGCCTATTAAAGCGTAGACCCGTTGGCATCATTTCACAAAATGTTGACCTATGTCAACATTTGCAAAGTTTAAAAACTTGTGGAAAGAGCTGTTAGAGGCGTTAATGTTGTCGAAAGGTTAATAAATAAACGTCTTCAACATAAATGTATCATAATTTAATGCTAAGCTAAAAAAAATAATTCCTTTTATTCAATGTGTTATAAAAAGATGTCAATCCTATAATACTCTCTATTTAGCTTATTCATCATTACTAAATAAATTTTGAACCATGTAAATACCAACCTAAGACTTCATTTTGTTCATTTTTTAATACTTTGAGTTCATTTAAAATCATATTGTTTTGGTGGAATTTAGCTATAAATGTTGCCAATTTAGTTTCATCAAATGCAGCATTAACCAACTCTGTTAATCGTAGTTTTAACGTATCCATTTGTATTGTAATAAATTCAATAAATTCTAACTTTTTTGTAACAGGCCAAAATAATCCAGCTTTAAAAAATTGAGCAACGAAACGCATTAAATCACAATCTTGGGCTGCAGCCTCATCAAACATGACTAACAATTTAATCAAGTCATTAATTTCCGCTCTAATCTGTTCACATTGAAGGTCTTTCTTAATTCGCTCAACATCTTCTTGATTGCTGACATTGCCCATGGCATTTGCCATTTTACCTAAACAATTAATTAATAAATTGACTTCATCTTTATCAATTAACGTCAAAATTCTTCTATTTCGATTAAGGATCATTGAACGATTATGATGACAAACAATGACAAACTGACCATCATCCTTTAATACTCTAGTCGCTTCTTCGAGTGACTGCTCAATATTTGAATACTCAAAACCAAATTGAGATATATAAAGATCAACAGAGTTAGATTCAAAAGGAAGCTGTTCGCAGCGAGTGTTAGACATTAAAGCTATGTCTATATTTTGATTATTGTTACTTACTGAGTTGGCTAAAGTAACCTCAGCTAAATCAACACCGATAACCTTACCCGTGAGATCAACTTTTGATAACCCATCACGTAATAACAGCGGTAACGAGCCATTACCCGTGCCAACATCGACGACCAAAAAATTTTCTGTAAGCCCATCGAACACCGGTTCCCATACATTTTTCAATACACCTTCATAATTACCTGATAATGCTTCACCGAATGACGTAGTGTGTCCTTGCTGCCAATATTCACTCCAGTGACTATTCATGTAAACTCCTCAATTAATCACATCATATTGTTATAATACACCAAGTAAAAAGGCTCCCGAAGGAGCCTTTCTTATATCTAATTAATGACTAATTAGTATTTAGAACTTAAGAGTATAACTTGCACGATACTCACGACCGTAGTTGTTATATAGATCAGCGTTCTCAAACTTTCCATCTGGAGAAAGAACAGGATCTTCATCAGTTAGGTTGTTGATAC
This sequence comes from Shewanella sp. SG44-2, assembly GCF_014164215.1. Taxonomy (NCBI): domain Bacteria; kingdom Pseudomonadati; phylum Pseudomonadota; class Gammaproteobacteria; order Alteromonadales; family Shewanellaceae; genus Shewanella; species Shewanella sp. SG44-2. The sequence goes on along the minus strand of NZ_JACJEU010000022.1, from coordinate 26,229 downwards.
CTAATAAAATTGAACCATAATTACCAGCATCATAAACATAACTAATGTTATGAATTAACCATGAATCCAATTTACCTTGTTCTGCATCATCTTCAAAATAGAATGTAGATGAAGTGTAATTCATGTTCCAAGATAAACTATGATCACCCATGCGGTAATTAGTTGTGAATACAGACTTGTAATCTGGCTGACCGTTCCAACCTGATGTATCACGCGAATCAGCACCACCGTCAACTTCTTCGGTATAATCAAGAACAAAACTATTTGTCCAATTAAAGCCTATGTCACCAATATTAGTTTCAAATTTTGCGTTTAAGGCAACATCGACACCAGAAATTTCTAAGGTATTAGCATTGCTATAACCAGTACCGACTTCATATGCAGGGCCGATACTTTGTCCAGCAGATGCAGGATCACGTTTTACATAGAATGTATTACTAGGAGCCAACGAACCTTCATAAATACCAGTCATAACGCTAGTAATTGAGCGTTGAGCAATTACATCGTCAATATTAAGGTTAAAATAATCAACTTTTAAGCCGATATCATCAACGATATCCCATGCTACACCGAAGTTAACATATTGCGACGTTTCTGGGCCAAGTTCTTTGTTTGCACTAATATATGTATCAAACTGTCTTTCAGAACAAGGTGTATCTGTTGATTGACAATATGGCTTATCGATACCATCAGCAGCACTGTATGTAGTTGCTGCAAATAGTTGATCCAATGCTGGAGCACGGAAAGCTTCTGAATATGATGCACGTACAACAACATTTTCAAGTGCTTGCCAGCGTATAGCTGCTTTAGGTGCGATATTATCACCAAAGTCACTGTAATCATCGTAACGAGCCGCTAAGTTTAATTCAATGTCATCTGTTATCGGTAATACCGCTTCGTAAAACATTGCCCATACTTGACGATCGCCTGCTGCAGAGTTACCAGCACTACCACCGATTAAACCAGCTTCTGACTGTGCGTCATACACTTCACTATACTGTTGGTCAAAATATTCTAAACCTACATAATGAGCTACAGAACCACCTGGTAATTCAAACGCATCAAAACCAATACCAGCGTTATATTGATCAAATATCGCACTACCTTGAGTTAAGGTTGTGGCTTTCATGTTATTGACACCAGCTTCAGAGCCTAAGTCAATACCATTTGCTTCGTTATAAGCAAGACCTGAATAACTTAAGTAATACTCACCGATAGACTTGTTATCGGCAATGTTGTGGTGGTAGTAAACTTCCCACTCGGCATCATTAAGCGCACTGATTGTACCACGTAAACCAGTTAGGTAATCTTGGTTGTAATCATCTACGTTCCCATCACGAGTACCGATACCAACCCAACGGAAATAACCTTTTGCTTCTACATCAAATGGATTGTTTGGGTTATCTGCTGCCATGTTATTCCACGGCGCTGCAGGAGGTGCATAACGACCAAATGAATTACTTTGTGTAACCATTACTCGGCCAAACCATTCTAAGTCTTCAGCGATTTCATAGTTAGCATCAACATATACCGTATTGCGATCTGTAGAGGCTTTGTTATATGACACATTACCATATGCATACATACACAAATCTGAACCAGCACCAAATTGATCATCACCACGTACTTGTTTAAATACATTGTCACCATATTCAGCAGCTAAATCACCACAAAGCGGAGATGGCTGATAAATGCCATCAGGACCTTTTACGCTTGCGCCATAATAACTCCAGCCATCAGTCTCAGAATATGCTTGAATAACGCCATCACCATTTAAGTCTTCCATCCATGGTGCAGTAAAGTCACGGTCTGCATCAGAAATGCCTTTTCGGTCTTGATGATCAAATGCAAAAGTAATGTTACCTTTATCCATTTGATAGCCAGCAACAACCGAGAATTCTTTACTCGTTAAGCCGCCGTCACGGTCACGTGAACCACCACCGACATTGAACTCAATACCTTGATAGTTCTTTTTCATGATGATGTTAACAACACCAGCAATCGCATCAGAACCATAAGTTGAAGATGCACCATCAGTTAGAATTTCGATACGTTCAACTGCAGCCATTGGAATAGCGTTCAAGTTAGCAGATGCACCACCTAGCGTTGGTGAACCTGGGAAACGCTTACCGTCAATAAGTACTAGAGTACGGCTTGAGCCTGCACCACGTAGGTTAATAGTTGCTTGAGATTGTGCAGAACTACCTGAACGCTCAGAGAATGAACCGAAAGAGTTCAAGTTACTGTTACGAAGTGCGTCAGCAACTGTAAAGTTACCTTCCATCTTCATATCTTCAGTTGTAATGGTCGTTATTGGTGAAGCACCTTCAAGGTCAGAACGCTTAATACGCGAACCGGTAACCTCAATACGCTCTACTTTTGCGCCATCTTCATCAGCAGCAAAAACTGCTGGCGAAGCAAATGCGGCTGCTGCTGCACCACTGATCAGTGCTAAGCGCACCGACTTAGCTAATACGTTCTTATGCATTGTCTATCTCCCTGGACTTTTTATGTCTTTCTTATAATTAATGCTAACTACCTTTTTAGGTGTTAGTTCAATGAGGGGATGCAACAAAAAACAATCACAACCTCTCAACTACAGTTGCAATAAAATCACATTTGAAACAACTAATCAACATTCGAGAGGTCGTAAGCGCAAAAGTTAATCAAATGTAACAAGTTAAACTGTTAATAAATATGAACGGGGTGTTTTTTTTATTATTATAAACAATAAGTTAAATTTATTTGGTTATTGCAAAAATTACATATTAATCCTAAAGAAAAAAGTTAACTGTCTGTTTAAAATAGCGATTTCCCTTAAGAAGGTACTTTTTTATCACTTCTAGTAAACATAAAAATGTTAAGTGACGATAAATAAGGCTATGTAAGCAATTGCTTAACATTAATCGTCTAGATAAATCTTCGTTGATAGAGTGAGTCAGATTTGTGCTTCATCAAACCATGCTTGATGTCTTTACTGACTTAATTAAGGAAAGATACGAATAAAACACCATTTATGTTAGTTGACATTGGAAAACTTAAAGTTGAAGGTTTAGTGAGTTAATTTAAAGCAATAGGAGTTGATTATTTACTAGTGAGTCAAAGCTATGACCACACAGTTGTAGAATGGGCTCAGCTATGGGTTTGATTTGTTTACAAATATAGTATTCATAATCAATATTTTGTGGTTTTGCTTCTATGGTTTGTGCACCAGTGAGCGTCATTATATATCGTATCTGTTGTCCCTTACGGGTAACGCTTACGTCTCCGAGTAGTTCGGCAAGCTGTTTCGCGGCTTTAACATGGGGTGACGACTTTGCGGTATAATCTTCAACATTGCGTCTTAATCGCTTTTTAAAGATAAGTTCATTGTCTCGAGCACCCCACTTAATTGCCGCGAGCTCATTACTCAAAAAATCAATGACATCCTCGCCCTTGAAAAATAATTCATATAAATGGTACTGCATCCTTCTTGCAATAGGGCTCCAATCACTTCTCACCTGCTCCATACCTTTAAAAGTCAGAGTTAATTGATGCTGATCATTTGACATCGCGCCGACATAACGCTTTTTACTGCCTTCATCCGAGCCTCTTAAAGTAGGCATAATAAATTGTTCAAAATGGGTTTCAAATTCCAACTCAAGATAACTGTCTAATTGATATTCTTCTACACACCATTCAAGCCAACGTTGGGTGATTGATACTGATAAGTGTTTACCAACCGCTTGGATATCTTTAATCCCATGATTATCCCCTAACCAGACAAAGGTTGAGTCGGTATCACCGTAAATCACTTGATAACCGCACTCTTCTATCCATTGCTTTGTGAGTTTCATAATTTGATGACCGCGCATGGTAATCGAACTGGCTAACTTAGCGTCATGAAATACACAACCTCGTGAGCCTAGTACGCCATACAATGAGTTCATAATAATTTTTATCGCTTGTGATAACGGCGCATTTCTGTCTCGTTTGGCCAGTTCTCTTTGCTCTGCAAGGCTGGCAACTAATGCAGGTAAAATAGGCGATTTCCGACTAAATTGAGCACCTAAATATCCAGCCACTGTCGTTGCATCACCTTTTACTTCACTAGCGTAAAGCCCTTCAACTAAGCCTTTAGGATCGATAAGGAATGTTCTAATAATCGACGGATATAGACTTTTAAAATCTAATACTAAAACGTCTTTATAATAACCCGGTATAGAGGACATAACATATCCACCAGGGCTTTCTAAGCCTTGGCTAGCGGGTTGTGCAGGTGCTACAAAACCACTTCGATGTAAGTGAGGCAGATACAAATGATAAAATGCCGCAATCGATGCACCCACTCGGCCGAACTCCAAACCCGTTAACTTAGCGCGTTCAATAGCAAAATCTAACAACTGTGTTTTTTCAAAAATATCCCACACTAGCCGGCAGTCTGTAATATTATAAAAAGCCAATGCATTTTTATCTTGTTCAAATAAATGGGTAATTTCTTGGCCACGATTTTCAACATGATCAATTGCTTTACCTTCAGATAATAATTGCCGTGATACAGACTCTAACGAAAAACTATCAAACTGATAAAATGCCGCTTTAAGCCAATCAATACCATCCAACACCACGCGCCCAGGTAAAGAGAGTGTTTCAGGCCGATATTTGTCGGCAACTTTCCAGCTCAGTTCGGTATGCCCTCTACCAATTAATAAAGGAATTTGATGTAAAACACAGCGTTTGAACAACAAGGCTAAATCAAAAGTCACTACAGCCCAACCGATAATAATATCGGGATCATAGTCGCTAAACCACGCTATTAAACGATGTATCAGTTCAATCTCATTTTTTACCCAAACGATAAAATCATGACATTCTGCTTGCGGTTCGCCCACCATAAACACACATTGATAATCGGCACCATATAAGCCAACCGAATAAAGTTCCCCAGTAAAACTACACTCAAAATCCAGTGAAACCATTTTTAATGGGATATCGACTAGTTCGTTGCTGGGCATTTTTCTAGCCCGATTAATCGATAACAAAGGAATAGTTGAAGTTGGATTACGCTCTTGATAATGCCCTGAGCATTCAATATCTAAGGCGATAAACCGTTCAATTAGGTAGCGTTGCTCAGGCCTAATATCGGCTTCAAATAAGGTAATACCGATATCACTTGCAATACGACCAAGTAATTTCAATTGAGTATTTGATTTAAGATACAGCGCACTGATAGGTTCATGTGCAAAACTCAGCAATGATATTGTCTCAGCCTTAAGAGCAAAGCCGACTTTTTGACTTAATTGATCCACATCTTGCTGACGACAGAAACAGATCACTTCACTGTGATATAGTTCAGCTAATACAGGTCCTTCAGCGGTTTTGATATAATATTGAAGGACTAATTGTCCATGCCGATAAATAGCATGGCGAGTTAATACTCGTCCCTTCACATGGGTATTAGTCATTGGATAATCTGTTGGCTTCACAACGGGTTTGAATTCCTGCACAAGTTTACTCAATTTGATTTATTACTTCGTGGCATGCTAATTCACTGTTATTATGTACAGCATAATTCAGTCTATGTAGAAATCATACTTCCTATGCTACCGGATAACATAAAAAGTCAAATTCGCACCATTTACAAAGAAATTGCAGCCTCTATGCCGCAATTTCGTTCTCGTCGCGAACAAAACTATATGGTAGCTGAAATATCCAAAACCTTAGCGGGTGAGTATGACAAAGACCGGCGTATCATTGTGGTTGAAGCAGGTACCGGTATTGGTAAATCCTTGTCTTATATCTTAGGTGCAATCCCTTTAGCCATCTCGAGTAAAAAGAAAGTCTGTATTGCTACTGCAACCGTGGCACTTCAAGAACAATTACTCCATAAAGATCTACCTCATTTTTTACAACAATCAGGTATTGAGTTTAAATTTGGTTTGGTAAAAGGTCGTCAGCGCTACGTATGTTTAGCCAAGCTTGAAGCCATGATCGGGGCACAAGACAGCTCGCAAATAGCCATGTGGCAAACTAAACCCGACCAAAGTCAAATTAACGAATTACAAAAATTGCATCAAGATTTTCATCAAAAACGCTGGAATGGTGAAATTGATACCTTAAAGCACCCTATCCCTGATTTTTTGTGGCAGCAAATTTGCTGTGATAAGCACAGCTGTCATCGTCAAGTATCGGCGCACCATAATTGCCCGTTTCATAAAGCCCGTGAAGATGTCGACACTTGGGATGTACTCATTGTTAACCACAGTCTGCTATTTGCCGATTTAGAACTTGGCGGCGGCGTCATTTTACCAGAACCAGAAGACATGTTTTATGTTATCGACGAAGCTCATCACTTACCTATTGTCGCCAGAGATTTCTCCAGTGCTCAAGCCACACTTCGTGGAGCATGCGATTGGTTAGAAAAAGCATCGAAGACCTGTTCTAAGTTACAAAATCAACTAAAAACCACTCATATCATTGCCCCTGTACAAGCAATGCTTGATCACACCACAGAGTTAACCAATTTACTGACTCAGGTTGCTCATTTCTGTGATACCCAACCGCAGTTATTCGCTAACCCTGAATCCAGACTTCGTTTTGAACATGGCCAATTGCCTCAATCATTATTAATACAGGCAGAAAATCTTGCCACAGCATCAGGTTCAGCGGTAAAGCAATTTAACAAAGTGGTATCAGTATTAACTGAAGCAATAAAAGATGGTGAAGTGCCTAAACATCAGTCGGAAGGGTTGTTATCAGAAACTGGATTCATTTTACAACGGCTGGATAATTTACATAAGTTGTGGAAGATGATGGCTAAAGAAGACAGTAAAAAAGGCGCGCCAATGGCACGTTGGGCTGAATTAATTACTGGTAAACAACAAGATTATTTATTTTGTTCATCACCTATAGAAGTCGGTTTTATGCTTGAATCTATGTTATGGCAAAAAGCCGCTGGAGTGGTGTTGTGCAGCGCAACGCTTCGAGCCTTAAACAGCTTCAACCATTTTGCTCATCAAGTAGGACTGTCAATGAATGATGGCAGCCGATTTTTAGCGTTATTATCCCCTTTCGATTACGAAAATAATGCGACTTTATTTATACCTCAAATGGTGTGCGAACCTACTGACGATAATTACACCACCGAACTAGCACAACATATTGTGACACTCATCGATGGTGAAATGGCCACATTAGTGCTGTTTGCTTCATATTGGCAAATGGATAAAGTGGTTGAGCTAGTTGAAGGTAAAATCCCTAAAGATCAGCTTTTTGTTCAAGGCGCTATTCCGCGTCAACAGATATTAGAACAACACAAAAAACGCTGTGATGACTGTCTACCCAGTGTCATTTTCGGTACTGGCAGTTTTTCTGAGGGGCTTGATTTACCGGGTGATTACTTAACAAACCTAATCATAACCAAACTGCCGTTTGCCGTCCCAACCTCACCAGTAGAACAAGCTCACGCAGAATACTTAAAAGTAAAAGGCGGTAATCCTTTTTTACAGCTGACAATTCCTGACGCTTCACGTAAATTAGTCCAAAGTTGTGGTCGACTGTTACGAAAAGAGCAAGATTATGGTCGAGTGACCATTTTAGACCGTCGTTTGGTCACTAAACGTTATGGCAAATCATTAATTGATGCCCTTCCTCCTTTTAGACGTGTTATTGAATAGGTATTGAGTTGGATTTATTATTAGACCCTAGCCATTGGGCTATATTAGCGGTCATCGGTATACTTGCTGGTTTTATTGATGCCATTGTTGGCGGTGGTGGACTTCTGTCTATTCCAGCATTACTAACGGTTGGGATCCCACCACATTTAGCACTAGGAACCAATAAGTTAGCAGCATGTTTTGGTTCTCTTACATCGAGCTATACTTTTTATAAACAACATCTATTTAACCCTGCATTATGGAAAGCATGTTTTTTTGCCACTCTGGTAGGGTCTATTGCAGGTTGTGGTTTAGTATTTCTAATTGACCCACTATGGCTAGACAAAATACTACCACTACTGATCATTAGCATTGCGATTTATACCTTATTTAGCCCCAAAGCGATGGGGGACAAAAATACTATCGCTCCAAAATATCGCTCACCCAAATACAAGCAGATTAGCCAAGGTTTTATTTTGGGCGGATACGATGGATTTGCAGGGCCAGGAATTGGTGCTTTTTGGACAGTATCGTCTATCTCGCTGCATAAACTGCCTCTATTACACAGCTGTGGATTAGCTCGAGTGATGACCGCGGTGAGTAATATCACAGCGCTCATTATCTTTGCATCAATGGGACAAGTGCAATGGATACTCGGCTTATGGATGGGAATATGCATGATGGCAGGTTCATTTATTGGTGCAAAAAGTGCAATTAGATTTGGGATACCTTTTATTAAGCCAATATTCATTATTATGGTATTGTCGATAGCAGTCCATCTTACGTGGAGTGCATGGGCATGAACACCCAACAATTGGTCTCGATGTTAAAACAACAGCTCGCGAAACTTGAACAAGACGCATTAATACACGACCAGAATTTAGCGCCTTCACAACGGCAGTCTTTACAAGAAATCGAACGCTTTAACAGTCAACTATTTGCCCAACAAGGAGCCCAACTTAGCCCTTGTATCACCCAGTTACGTCAAGACATTAAACAACTCGAAAAACAGCTTTATCTTAAGTTGGGTGGTAATGTTATCCAACTCAGTTGTGATCGTATTCAAGACCGATTTAGTGCGTTACGCAGAGCATTACTGACCACTCACATCAATCTTAAATCTGAACAACAGCGCAAAGCCAGTAACCGTGCCCGATATGCAAAAAAACAACAACAAGCAATACAAGACAGTGGATTTGGTTGGATAGCCAGCAATGTGATGCAAAACAGCCATCAACTCTACGCTGAACTCAATAAACATTTAAATTGGGCAAAAAAAATAGAGCAAAAAATACAACAAATGGAAGCATCTCTTGAATTCTGTCATAGTGATGACAAAATAAAACTGCAAAATGATATTCTTTCTATGCACCGTCGGTTAGGAAAGTGTAAACAAGCAACCAGTTATATTGAAGAGCGTATTCAACTTTTTGAACGACCTCGCCAAAGTTACCCACGTTAAGGAGCAACAATGAAATCTTTATTTACCACAAGTGCGCTTTTGGCATTTTTAACATCATCGTCAGTATTAGCAGCTAATTTAACCATTCCAATGTCATTTGAGTACCTAGCACTTGATGGTGCAGAAGTTGAAACCAGTATGTTCAGCCATCAATCAGATTTAGCGTTAACCAATGGTGTCCATAAAATTGCTGTTCGTTATCATGATGTGATTGATGATTCCTTTAGTGACAGTCAATCTTTTGTAAAATCAACGCCTTTAATTGTGACGTTAACGGTTGATGGCGATCATCAATATCTATTACAACCCGCTGATGGCGACATCATTAAGAATCCAAAAGCATTCGCAAAAAAACCACAAATCAGCATTAAACGCCAAGATAATGCTGCGGTAACTTACAATGTAGAACAAACTAATTTTACTGAGAACTCATTTATAACTAGTCTGTTTAACAATAAAAATCAGCATGATATTGAAACCTTATCAGCTTCAGCTACGGGTGACAGCAGTCAACCGATACAAGCATTAGCAGTCAAATCAGATATTGAATCTGCTACGATGAGTGCACCTATTATCGCAACTGTGCCAGCAGCAACGGCTCAAAAGCCGACTCCAGCACAAGCAGAACAAATGCTCCAATATTGGTGGTTACAAGCCGATGACAAAACCCGTAAAGAATTTATGGGCTGGGCAATAAAACAACTGTAATGTCTCTATCGATCCCTTTTGTTTACCACGCCAGCTATTCACAGCTGGCGTTACCTAGCACCCATCGTTTTCCAACCACTAAATATCACAATTTATACCAGCACGCGCTCAAACAACAATTATTGTTTGAGCAATATCGCCATACGCCTACACCGATATCGAAAGATATGCTCTATACAGTGCATTGCCCGCAATATGTCGAGCAATTTATCAATGGTGCCTTAGACCATAAAGCCCAAAGACGTATTGGTTTTCCATGGAGCCAAGAGTTAGTTACCCGCACTTTACACGCTGTAAATGGCACCCGTTTGTGCGCTGAATTGGCGCTTGACCATGGAATCGCGGTTCATTTAACTGGTGGTTATCATCATGCACACTATGATTTTGGCAGTGGTTTTTGCATTTTTAATGACTTGGTCATCGCAGCGAGATCAGCCATTGACTCAGGAAGAGCAGACAAAGTACTTATTTTTGATTGTGATGTTCATCAAGGTGATGGAACAGCGACACTCACCCAAGGCAACCCAGACATCATTAACTGCTCTATCCACTGTGCGCAAAATTTCCCATCCCGAAAGCAACAATCTGATCACGATATTGCTCTGGATAAAGGTTGTACCGACAAACAATATCTTGAACATATACAACAAATATTACCTTACCTGATTCGCATCCATCAGCCAGATCTGATCATCTATGACGCAGGGGTCGACATTCATCAACATGATGACCTTGGATATTTCGCCATTTCGAATCTAGGTATTCTCGCTAGAGATAAACAGGTAATATCGATAGCAAAAATGCATGGCATCCCACTTGCAGCAGTAATAGGGGGAGGCTATAGTCGTAGTGAAGCAGAATTAACAATCCGACATAGCCAATTGTTAGTTGCGGCCAATGAATTATGGGCATCACAGTATTAGGCAATACAAAACCAACAATAATGCACCACTAAATTAAACAACCATCTCGGCATTTAAGCTGATGTCGATAAACTAAACTGTCTCAATGGAGCGTAATAATGCAATTAGAGATCCGAAACTATTATGAAGTTCTATTAATGGAAATGCTGCGAGATGAAGGCTTAATGGAAGAATTGCCAGAAGAATACTTAGCGGATTTATGCTGCGTCACATTGAATCAGTTACCCGTCAGGTACATTCGCCATTTAGTTGACACGTATTTTTTCGAAAATTATCAAGAATTAAAACAGATGAAAACTGAGATCAGTGAAGCACTTGAACGTTCAAGGCAATTCCTCAAAGCAAACTTGCAAAAACGCTTAAAGGAAGAAGCTGAGCTCGCAGCCGAACAACAACAGTAATTTAATCAGCATTAGCTGATATTTTACGGGATATTGAATGAATATATGTTAAATCAGTATTAGCTATGTTCATTTAATGAATAGTTCATTCATATAACATGGATGTGTTTTGATTTGAGTTTTGAATTAATACGGTGAAATCATACGGGGAATATTGGAGGTTCCCCTAGAGCCACACCCCGGCACACGAGTCACTTGCTGCGGTTGCTCCCTTCCAGGCCTGGCCGAGTTCACAAGTTATCGTTGCGGGGGGACCCTAGGGTCACCATTGACTTCTGAATCATAAAATACAAAGCTTATGTGTCAGAACGGGGCGATTATCCCCTAACCCATTGGCTGGATCAAGCCTTTATCTTAATAAGTTTTCAATCCTCTACCTAACTGCGCAATACTTAACCTTAACGGGGAATACTTGATGGGATAAGGGGTGGGATAACAGATAGGTTAATCAACATAAATCGAACTATTCACAAGTAATGTATTCCAAACACACTATTTATGTTGTCAATAATACAAACTCAGACGTGAATCATTAATCTATTGAAAATAAATACATAGCCAGATGAAATAGAAAACAGCCTTTAGATAATCGTTTATAACATCGAGCACAAATGCTGGTGCAAGTTAACATCACATGTCGTATTCGAGAATATGCTAATAACAGTATTAACATCTTGGAACTGTCCTATTTATCCCAGTAATACAGGCAGATCTTCATCAAGCAACGTTACCCATAAAGGAATAGTCAGATCTTAGTCACAACTCTAGACATAATTCAATGAGTAAGTGGCCAAGGTTAGCTAACATTAGATTTGAATAAAATCCGCACACTTATAACCAGTTGTGAATGCGAGATAACAAAAAAATGCAGGGAATACATGATGAATACAATAACAGTTAGTCCCGCTGCAAAAGCGGTATTGAGTGCAGGGCTTATTGCTCTAGCATTATCGGGTTGTGGAGGCAGTGATGGTACCAATGGCGAAGATGGGCCAGATGGTATTATTGGTGTAAACATAGATGCGACATCAACCCTAAAAGCGACCTTTACCGATGCAACCGTAGTCGACGGAAAAGTCAGTGTTGGCTTTATCCTTAAAAATGCCAATGGTGTTGCGGTATTGGGACTAACAAAAGATCATGACCTTCGTTTTGGTATTGCGCAATTAACCCCAGTTACCGAAATGGTCGGAACTGATGGCGCTACAGTTGAAGTAGATCGTGGTTATCAATGGCAGTCTTATATCAATACAACAAAACAACCTAATGCAAGTTGGATCCCTGATGGTGAAACCAATATCGCTCCTTCTGCACAATTTCAGGCTGAAGTTGAGGCTGCATCAAAATGTGCTGACTGCTTAGTCGATAATCTAGATGGTTCATACTCGTACACCTTTCAAACCAATATTGCTCAAGTCACAGAGCCGTTAAGCATCACTTATCAAGCCGATGACACCCAGCGCATTACATTGGAATTAAAACAGCCATTAATCACAGCCAATGCTCATTACGATTTTCAACCTTCAACTGGCTTAACCGAAGATATTGCAACGCGCGACGTCGTCTCGATCAATGCTTGTTATACCTGCCACCAACCAGAAAGCTTAGCATTGCACGGCGGTCGTCGAATCGATCTTGAAAACTGTGCATCATGTCATACCGCAACATCTGGTGATCCTGAAACGGGTAACAGTGTTGATTTTACCTACATGATCCATGCCATTCATAAAGGCCAAGAGCGCGTAACCAGCACTGCTGACGGCAATGTTGCCGCACCTTATAAAGTGATTGGCTATGGTGGTGGAATACACAATTACGGTAACGTAATGTATCCGCAAAAACCTGCTGCCGATTGTAGTGCATGTCACGTAGAAGGCACGAACGCTCCCAAAGATGCCGCCCTGTTTAATGCTAATAAAAGTGATACTGCTTGTATTGCATGTCACACAGAATTAGCGTCTCAACAACATGTTGGTGTCGGCACAAATTGTACGTCATGCCATGTTGAAGAAGGCTATGGTCGCAGTGCAAAAGAAGCTCATGGTGATGTCATGAAAGCCTATAACGAAACACAAGCAATGAGCGCCGTATTCAGTGACGTAATTGTCACTGCAGATGGGAAATTCAGTACTACGGTTAAATTTACCGATGCTTCTGCTAATGTTATTGCAGCGGAATTTATCGACCAAGGTAGCCGCATCGTTATGGCGTGGGACAGCGACAAAAACTATCCAGCGTATCAAGATGCCAGTTACAGTAATCGTCGTATTAAATTAAGTGAAGGTACCGCCAACACAGATAATAGCTGGACCTTAGTTTGGGATAAGATCACCTTACCAACAGATTATGTGGGTAAAACATTTGAGCTATGGTCAGCAGTTGCAGCCTGTTTTAACCATGGTGGTTACGGCAGACCGGAAGTTAAACTAACGGCTTGTAGTACTGATGATGTCCAAAAAGTGGAAATTAAAAGTAGCCCATTCCATTTTGTTATGGCTGCAAGTGCAATAGACACTAGCCAAACCACTGCTACACGTAGAAACATTATCAACACAGAAAGCTGTCAAGGTTGCCATAACCAAGAAGTTTATCACTATGACAATGGTGTCAATTGCCAAACCTGTCATACCGCTGATAAGACCCTTAGGAGTGATGACACTTACCCTGGTGGCAAAAAATCGACCAGCTTTGCCTTTAAAGCACACAGCGCTGAAGGTCATTACCTCAAATATGCCGGTGTTGAATCTGGAACCGTGTTGAAAACCGATTGTAAAACCTGTCATACCGCTGATGGGATCCAACTTGGTAGAGCCACTGACAGAGTATGGCGTTATGGCGATATCGAAACAGGCGCTGATGTATGGATGTCATCAGATACTGGAGCATGTTTAAGTTGTCATCAAAAGTATCGTACTGATGCCACCGTGTCACATATTGAATCTAACGGCGGTATAGTCGATGGAATAAGTGAGGAAGATGCTCGTAATCGTACATCGGAAATATGTTCTACCTGTCATACCGTAGATCGCGTCACTAAAACACATGGTTTTTAAGCTACACAAATAAACAACCTTGGCGTTTTATCCATCAAAGACCTTAGTTTTTAACTAAGGTCTTTTTGTTATCCGAACAATCTTCCCCCGCTAAACTCCGTATTTTATATACCTCTTTATTAATAGGCTGATCATCATCACACAATTACGTTCGTTTTAAAGACGAGTTGCTGTTTGTAAAGTAATCTTAGTGTTGGGAAAATTAATTCCAACATCAACTTAACTGAATAAGATAATTGCAGAACATACTGCCAGTGAGTTAGATGGATGACCTTTGCAGGGAAAATATGATGAATAAAAAATACACAAAAATGGCATTGTTACTTGCTATGTCAGCATCAATGACACTGGTTGGTTGTGGCGGAGGCGATGATGGTGAAGCTGGTAATCCAGGTAATCCTGGTGGCGAGCCTGCTGAAGCGATTAAGACACTAAACTTAGATATCACTAAAGTCACTTATCAAGACAGCAAACCGACTATTGAAGTATTTGCGACCAATGAAAAAGATCTCCCTGTAGCAGGTCTTAAAGACTTTGAAATTAAAAAAGTCGTCCAACTCATTCCAGCTGGCGCAAGCGGTGCAGGTAATTCAGCCCAATGGCAATTTATTGGCTCCGAAAAAGCTTTTACCGACCATGGTAACGGCAATTACAGTTTCACAGTCAATGTTGAAGGGTTTAATCCTGAGCTAACCCAACGTTATAATGTAATTGCAAGTGCATCAACCTTGCAAGACGGCGTTACCGGAGTGCCGCGTACTGAAATTACCGAAGATTTTGACGGTGAAGGATTCGAGGCTAAATACACTAAAAACATCGTTAACACCGCCACTTGTAATACCTGTCATGCAGAAGGTGAAAGCATTTATCATAGCTACACTGATTTAGAAACCTGTACATCATGTCATACCAATGAATTGGCTATTGAAAAAGGCAAGGTTCAAGATGAGTTCAGTCACTTAATTCATAATGTTCATAACAATGCCAAAATGTATGGACGCAACTTAGACAAGAGTGCAGAAACAGCGCATGCGATAGTGCAAGATAATTGCACCACTTGTCATGTTAATTCAGAACAACTGAGTGAATCGAACAACTGGTCTCGTATTCCAACCATGGAAGCCTGTTCAAGTTGTCATACCGACATTGACTTTAAAACGGGTCAAGGTCATCCGCAACAAGTCGATAATTCAAATTGTATAGCTTGTCATAATGCAAGTTGGACAGAAGAGTTGCACACAACATCGTATACTCAGAAAAAAACATTTATCGATTTATACGGAATGACAGCAACATTAACGGCTAATAAATCAAGCGCTGAAGACAAATCAGCGACCCTATCGGTAACAATTTTAGATGCTAATGGTACGGCCATTGACGCAACAAGCTTAGTCAGCAAAATTCAACGCGTTGAAACCATTACGAACGTCGGACCTAACTTCCCAATTATGGGATATAACCCTAGCCCAGGCAGCGGTTTAGCAAAAATCAGTAAAGACTTTATCAAAGCGGGTCTGTTACAAGCAGATGTAATCATTGAATCAGGTAACTTGGTCTATAACATTGCATCTCTGCCATTTGGTGCTGGCGATACAGATACTGCCTTTAGCTTTATTGGTCTTGAAATGTGTAACGATGGTATTCAAGCCATTGATTGTGTCGATGGCGTAGCAACTACCAGTATGAAAGCCGAATTCACAGTAGGTACTTTCTCTGGTAATGCGCCTAGCTATCGTCACACTGACTCGGTCAATTTTGGTTCATGTGATAATTGCCATGGCGACACCTTCGAGTTACATAAAGGACACCATGCTGGTTTTGTGATGTCAGAACAATTAGCTCGTGAACTTAATGGTGAAGTTACCATAGGTTTAGATGGTTGTGTGGCTTGTCATACGCCAGATGGCACTTATGCTTCTGGTGCTAATCAAGGTGCCATTGAAATGAAATTGCACAGTGTTCATGGTGAACAAGGCATTATCAAAGACTGTACTCAGTGTCACAGCGACTTTAATCTTGATGCATTCAAAGTTAAAGGTGCACTTGCTACGTCGCAAGGCCTTTATACAACACCTATCACTGCAACGTGCGCATCTTGTCATGGATTTGACACGATTTCGCAGCATGCACAAAGTCAAGGTGCGGTTGTTAATGGTAGCTATCAAGAAGCCAATGATGCTGCGCAGTTAGAAACCTGTTTCTTCTGCCATGCACCTACCATTGAAAACCACACACAAGTGAAGCTTTAATTTGTCCATTGAGAGAGAAGCCCTGCTTCTCTCTCATGCTATGGCTTACGTAATCAACTTGTTGATCATCAAAATGGACAAATTAGGAAGTCTACTTATGAAGACCACACATTCAATAAATACCTTATTTTTAGCCCTGCTCTGCCTTACTGCATCGACGCTGTTTATGTCGAGTCATGTACAGGCGGCAAAGTGGGATGCCAGCATGACACCGGCAGAAGTTGAAGCAACACTCGATAAAAAATTCGCCGAGGGGAAATACTCACCAAAGGGTGCCGACACTTGTTTAATGTGTCATAAAAAATCAGAAAAGGTCATGGACTTATTCAAAGGTGCTCATGGCGCAATTGATTCATCAAAAAGTCCAATGGCTGGATTACAGTGCGAAGCGTGTCATGGTCCACTAGGTTCACATAATCGTGGTGGTAAAGAGCCAATGATTACCTTTGGCCCAACTTCAACACTCGCTGCAGACAAGCAAAACAGTGTGTGCATGAGCTGTCATCTCGACGACAAACGCGTGGCATGGGACAGTAGTCATCACGCCAATGCCGATGTGGCATGTGCATCTTGTCATAGCATACATGCTGAACATGACCCAGTACTGTCAAAGCAAACAGAAGTCGAAGTATGTACCACTTGTCACACCAGACAAAAAGCAGACATGAACAAGCGCACCAGTCATCCAATGAAATGGAATCAAATGACCTGTAGCGACTGCCATAATCCACATGGCAGTTTGAGCGATTCAGATCTTGTTCAGCCAACCGTCAATGAAACATGTTATTCATGTCACGCTGAGAAACGCGGCCCAAAGCTGTGGGAGCATGCACCCGTCACCGAAAATTGCGTCAATTGCCATAATCCACACGGTTCTGTGAACGATGCAATGCTCAAAACTCGTGCGCCACAACTGTGTCAGCAATGTCATGCGAGTGACAATCACACAAGCAACGCTTATCTAGGTAACACTGATATGGGTTCAACAGTAAATGGTAATGCCTTTACTGGTGGTCGTAGCTGCTTAAATTGTCATAGTCAGGTGCATGGTTCTAACCATCCGTCTGGTAAGTTACTGCAGCGCTAAGGAGATTATATTATGAATACTAAATTGAACCTCATTACCTTAGCGTTACTCACTAGTACCAGCTTTAGCCTGATGGCTGATGGTTATGGCCTAGCCAATGCTAAAACCGACAACATTAAATATGATGCTTGGAATTGTAAGGCTTGTGCTGTCGAAACTGGTACCACTGGAAATGTCGGTGTCGGTATTGGTTACAACAGCGAAGACGATATTAACTCAGCTAACGCCTTTAATAGCAGTAATCAAACTGCTGGCAAAATTGATGCCGATATAAAGTATCGCGGTAACAATGGCTACCAAGCAAAAGTCGTCGCAAATAATATCGGCATGGACAATGGCCGTATGGAAATAGATGTCGGTAAACTTGGATTGTATCGTCTTAATCTAGGCTATCGCTCCATTGCGACGTATCAAAGCAACAATGCATTAAGCCCTTATCAGAATATCGGCAGCGATAATCTTACTTTAGCGGATAATTGGGTAACGGCAGGTTCAAGCTCAGATATGCCAATGCTTTATAGCAGTTTAACCCCATTTGAATTGTCGCTTAAACGTGAACGTGCCGGTCTTGGGTTTGAATATCAAACAGAATCACTGTTCACAACCTACGTTAATTTTCAACGTGAAGAGAAAACCGGAACCAAAGTTGCTTCTGGCAGTTTCTTCAACCAATCAATGATGTTGGCAGAGCCTGTTGATTACACGACAGACATCTTAAACGCTGGGATTAAACTCCGTGGTGATAACTGGTTTACTAGCATAAACTACAATGGTTCAGTGTTTAGCAATAACAATCAACAGCTTGGCTTTGACAGTGCCTTTAACCCTACGTTTGGGGCGCAAAGTCGTGGTTACATGGCGCTAGACCCAGATAACGAGGCCCATACTATTTCACTAATGGGCCAATATAATGATTCCATTACCAGCTTAAGTGGTCGTTTGCTCTTGGGCCAAATGACTCAAGATCAGCAATTAACTAGCATAGGTTATGGTTATTCATTACCGGCAGATTCTATAGATGCGAAAGTTGATATCACCGGCATGACACTTAAAGCGGTGACCAAGCTCAACCGAGCATGGCGTCTCACTGGCAGTTATGATTATAACGACAGAGAAAACAACACCCAAATCGAACAATGGACCCAAATTAGTATTAACGATGTTACTGGCAAAGTGCGGTACAACACCCCATACGATCTCACTACCCATAACGCTAAATTATCAACTGACTATCGAATCAATCATGGTTTAAAACTCGATGCGGGTTATGATTTCAAACGAGATGAACGCAGTAATCAAGGTAGAGAAACCACTGACGATAATAACGTCTGGGCACGTTTACGGGTCAATAGTTTTGACATGTGGGATATGTGGCTTAAAGGTAGTTTGAGCAAGAGAGATGGTTCAGAATATAAAGCATCAGAATCGTCATCTGCAGAACAAAATCCGTTGCTACGTCGATACTATTTGGCCGACCGTGACCGCACTCAAATAGAGGCGCGCTTTAACCATAGTCCACTTGATAACTTGAACGTCGATTTTGGGGTTCGCTATGCATTGGATGACTATACAAATACGCAAATAGGCTTAACTGAATCAAAAGACACAAACTACGATATTAATCTGAGCTACATGATTAATGACGATATGAATGTTAATACATTTTATAATCATCAAATCATCAAGTCCGCTCAATCTGGCAGTGCCAATTTAAGTATAGCGACTTGGCAAGCCGATATTGAAGACACTGTCGATGTTGTTGGCGCAGGCTTAAGCTACAACAATTTAATGGACAGTCGTTTGCGCTTAGGTTTGGATTATACCTACTCAGACTCAGACAGTAATACCCAAGTAAGACAAGGTATTAGTGGCGATTACGGTGACTATTTTGCCAAAGTGCATAACATTAATGTATATGCACAATATCAAGCCACCGAAAAAATGGCCTTGCGTATAGACTACAAAATGGAAAAATATCTTGATAATGATGATGCCAATGATATTGAGCCAGATACCATTTGGAATGTCATGAGTTTTGGCAATTTACAGCATGACTACACTGCACACATGATCATGCTCAACGTAAATTATAGTCTGTAAGTGAATTAACCGTTATATAACGGAGCCGTTCACAAAAAAAGTAACGCCAACCTTATCTAGGTTGGCGTTTTTATATCATTTGATTTAATGACGTTTGGACACAAAAACAGTCGCTAACATCCTATTGTATAAAAAACTTGCAACCACACCGGATTTAACATTACATTAACAAGGTGAATAGCTTGTGATTGAAGTTTGGGCAAAAGGATGTTGCCCCCCATTTTACATTGTTCATCCTACAACCCTATTGCCTGTTCAAGACTCCCTCTTACTTTTTAACCTCTAATGCATTTAAGCATCAACCTCCTCCCAATACTTAGCCAACATCAGGTATCATTCAATACCGATATTTATTGCCTAGAGAAATTCATGTTTCAAATTGATACGCTAATTGCTGCTAAAATTGTCGACCGAACCATGAAAATTATTGGGCATAATATCAATGTCATGAATGCTCAGGCGGTGATATTAGGTTCAGGCGATACCGATCGAATTGGCACTGTACATGAAGGCGCACTATTAGCTATCAGCCAAAATCGCAATGTTGAAATAAGCCAAGCCATCGCTTCAAACTTACATGGCGTCAAACCTGGGCTAAATTTACCATTGCATTACCAAGGTCAAGTGGTTGGCGTTATCGGTATCACTGGCGAGCCAGACACATTAAGCCACTATGGTGAACTGCTTAAGATGACAGCAGAGATGATTGTCGAGCAAGCAAACTTGCAAGAGCAATTACAGTGGCAAAATCGTCAAACAGAGGAGTTTATTTCGCAACTCATTCATGCCAATGAACAAGACTTACCTTCTTTACAACAATGGGCATTGCAATTGGGTATCGATTTAAGCGTGCCGAGAGTGGCAGCCATCATTGAACTCGATAGTAATAACCCACTATATCAACAAGACAATCAAGCATTAAAACAAGTACTGTATTTATTACAGAATCCTGTACGCGATAACTTAATTGCGATGACATCACTCACTCAATTAGTGATTTTAAAGCCGGCTTTTTTAGATGGTAAGCAATTTGACCCAGAGCTTGAAAATCAACGCATCAACAAATTGCTCAAACGCTTACCTGCCAATATGCAACTTAGCCTGCATATTTCATTGGGGCATTATTTCGGTGGTGAACTCGGTATTAGTTACTCTTATCGCACCGCTAAAGAAACGTTAGATATTGGCAAAAAATTACATCCAACAAAAACCAAATATTTATACCAAGACTACAGCTTACAGGTGCTGTTATCAGGACTGCGGCACCACTGGCGAGGTAATGCGCTTGCCGGGCCGTACCTAAAACTCATTGAAGTCGACAATAACCAGCAATTACAAAAAACACTTGCCGCTTATCTAGATCACATGGGAGATATCCAAGCCTGCGCTAACAGTTTGTTTATCCATCGAAACACACTGCGTTATCGACTAGATAAAATTCAAACGATTACCAACATTGACCTACGCAGTTTTAATGGATTACTGAGTTTATATTTAGGCCAGTTAATTCACCAACCCAGCACCTAGTTGTGCGTGCGCACAAATTTAGCGTCAGCTTGCTTGTTTATTGGTGCAAACGCACAGAGTAATTTATAGGTAATGGTTTACTATGATGAATACTAAACCACCCCTACAATAATAAATAACGAGTACTCTATGGGACTAATATTGATCTTACTCGGCGTAATAGCCTTTATCGTCATCGCCACCTCTAAATTTAAACTCCACCCTTTTTTAACCCTCATTTTAGCGTCGTTCCTCACCGCATTTGCCTATGGCTTACCCAGCAATGAAATAGCCAAAACCATCACTGGCGGTTTCGGTGGTATTTTAGGTTATATCGGCTTAGTCATTGTGCTCGGTACCATTATCGGTACCATTCTCGAAAAAAGTGGTGCAGCCATTACCATGGCAGATGTAGTGATTAAACTGTTTGGTCAACGGTTCCCAACGTTAACCATGTCAATGATTGGTTACTTAGTGTCGATCCCTGTTTTTTGTGATTCAGGTTTTGTGATTTTAAATTCATTAAAACAGTCAATGGCAAACCGGATGAAAGTGTCTCAAGTTGCCATGAGCGTCGCCCTAGCAACTGGGTTATACGCAACTCATACCTTTGTGCCGCCAACCCCAGGTCCTATTGCTGCGGCGGGTAACCTGGGTCTTGAATCTCAACTTGGACTCGTTATTGCTGTCGGTGTGTTTGTTGCTGCCATTGCCGCTTTTGCCGGTATGTTGTGGGCCAATCGTTTTGCCAATGAGCAACCTGACGGCGAAGGCGCCGATGAACTAAATCTACAACAAGAAGATTTTGATGATCTAAAGAAAACCTATGGCGAATTACCTAGTCCTACCAAAGCATTTGCGCCTATTTTTGTGCCTATCATTTTAATCTGCTTAGGCTCGGTGGCTAACTTCCCTTCAAAACCACTAGGTGAACAAGGCTTATTCGATTTATTAGTATTCTTGGGCCAACCTGTTAACGCCTTAATGATCGGCTTATTTTTATCATTATCACTATTAAAAAGTAACCAAAAAATCAAAGAGTTTAGCGATCGTATCAGCCAAGGTTTAGTGGTATCAGCGCCTATTTTATTAATCACTGGGGCTGGCGGCGCATTTGGTGCGGTATTAAAAGCCACCGAGATTGGCGCATTTTTAGGTAGCAGTTTATCCGCTTTAGGTGTGGGCATTTTTATGCCATTTATCGTGGCAGCCGCACTCAAATCAGCACAAGGTTCATCTACCGTGGCATTAGTCGCTACCTCAGCGTTAGTGGCACCATTACTAGGCGATATTGGTTTAGCCTCAGAAATGGGCCGAGTGCTAACTGTAATGGCAATTGGTGCGGGTGCGATGACAGTCTCACATGCAAACGATAGCTTCTTCTGGGTGGTGACTCAATTTAGCCGCATGAGCGTCAAACAAGCGTATCGAGCTCAAACAATGGCGACTTTAGTCCAAGGTGTCACGGCGATGATTACCGTTTATCTACTGAGTTTATTTTTACTGTAAATTATTAATCAGAGTCTTATATGAAAATCGTTATTGCACCAGATTCATTTAAAGAAAGCTTAAGCGCACTTGAAGTAGCTAATGCCATCGAAGATGGATTTAAGCAGGTATTCCCAAACGCGCAATATTGTAAGGTGCCAATGGCCGACGGCGGCGAAGGTACTGTGCAAGCGATGGTCGATGCCACCCAAGGACAGATTATTAATCTTACTGTCACTGGGCCTTTAGGTTTACCTGTAAACGCATTTTATGGCGTGTTAGGACAACTAGATGAGGATGGAAACCAAACTGCAATAATCGAAATGGCTGCGGCATCAGGTTTACACCTGGTGCCATACGCTCAACGTAATCCATTATTAACCACCAGTTTTGGTACTGGTGAGTTGATTGCCGATGCATTAGACAGAGGCATAAGACACATCATTTTAGGCCTGGGTGGCAGTGCGACTAACGATGCCGGCGCTGGCATGATGCAGGCCTTAGGCGTAAGACTCAGTGATATAACTAATGCTCCATTACCTTTGGGTGGTGCAGCCCTAGCCACATTACATTACATCGACATGCAATTATGCCATCCAGCCATTAAGGAGTGCGTGATTGAAGTGGCGTGCGACGTCGATAATCCGTTATGTGGACCGCGAGGCGCCAGTGCTATTTTTGGTCCACAAAAAGGCGCTACAAACGAGATGGTTGAGCAACTTGACCTCGCTCTGGGGCATTTTGCTCATGTCATTAACCAACACCTTAACCAACCAATTGATGGACACTGTCAATTGCACCCTGGGGCTGGTGCTGCTGGCGGTATGGGGTTTGGCGTAATGACAATGTTAAATGCAACCTTAAAACCTGGGGTCGATATTGTCACAAAAAGCGTTAAGCTGGCACAACATTGTCTTAATGCTGATCTCATTATCACCGGTGAAGGTCGAATGGACGGTCAAACCGTATTTGGTAAAACCCCCATGGGAGTATTGAATGTTGCCAAACAACAGAATATTCGGGTAATTGGCATTTCAGGATGCCTTGGTGAAAATGCAGATGTTATTTTAGCCGAAGGTATGCACGCTATTTTCCCTATCATTCCTGCGCTGCAGCCCTTAGAGCAAGTATTGTCTGAAGCTCAGGTTAATCTAACCAATACCGCGCGCAACATTGCGGCAATGATGTCACTTTCATTTGCAGACAAGTAATCTAATCCAGCACAAATGCCTTACCGCATTTGTGCTGGATTATTCATATCAACATCTTTCATCTTCTGAATAACCGCAGCTAATCCGTAGTAATAACACGATAAATGCTTGAAGCGGAACCAGCCATACAGTAAAGTTAGCACCCTCATTTCGTCCTGAAGGTGCAGCGTTAATCGTAAAGCACCCGTCAATGCTATCAGGATGAAGTTTTCATCATTACGGCAAGCAAAATGACCTCGAAAATCACCCGTCAAGCAAACGCTTCAGAAGACAGTTTACTGCGTATTTTTACCGCCCCTGAAGATTCAACCTCGACGTTGAGCATTATTGAGCAAAAGCTATCTCAAGACCTCGCGGGTTTTTTAGGTAATAGCATCGCCGCACTGGAAAAACCACTGTCAGAAATTGAAACCGACTTTAGCGCCTATCAGATCCCGACAGATCCCAAGTTCGTTTCTGATTATGCCGACGAAATAATGCAAAACCTAGTAGCTCATTCAGTCCATACTTCAGCACCCAGTTTTATTGGACACATGACCTCGGCCTTGCCTTATTTTGTGTTACCACTGTCAAAAATGATGGTCGGGCTAAACCAAAATTTAGTCAAAATTGAAACATCCAAAGCCTTTACTCCATTAGAACGCCAAGTGTTAGGCATGATGCATAATTTGGTGTATCAGCAATCTGATGATTTCTATCATCAATGGATGCACAGCGCTAACCACTCACTCGGGGCATTTTGCTCAGGTGGCACCGTTGCTAATATCACCGCATTGTGGATTGCCCGAAACCGGCTGCTACAACCACGCGGCGATTTTAAAGGCGTCACCCGCGAAGGAATGACGAAAGCATTGCGCTTTTATGGCTATGATGACCTTGCTATTTTAGTGTCAGATCGCGGTCATTACTCTTTGGGTAAAACTGCCGACTTGCTGGGTATTGGCCGAGATAACATCATTAGCATCCCAACAGATGAACATCATAAAGTCGATGTTGCCGCCATGCGAGATGCAGCAGAAAAGCTGGCACAACAAAATATTAAAGTGATGGCCATTGTCGGTATCGCTGGCACAACTGAAACAGGCAATGTGGATCCCTTAACTGAATTAGCAGCGTTAGCCAGCGAGCTAAATTGCCATTTTCATGTCGACGCTGCCTGGGGCGGCGCGAGTTTATTATCTAAAAAATATAGCCACTTATTGAAAGGCATCGAATTAGCTGACTCCGTCACTATCGATGCTCATAAGCAAATGTATGTTCCAATGGGCGCTGGTATGGTGCTATTTAAAGATCCTGAACTGGCTAAAGCCATAGTACACCATGCTGAATATATTCTACGGGTAGGTTCAAAAGACTTAGGCAGTCAAACGCTGGAAGGTTCGCGCCCAGGGATGGCAATGCTAGTGCATGCTTGTCTTCAGATTATTGGCCGTGATGGCTATGAAATTCTCATTAATAACAGCCTAGAAAAAGCCCGTTACTTTGGATCAATCATCGACCAACATGCTGACTTTGAGTTAGTCACCGCACCGGAGTTATGTTTACTGACCTATCGCTATGTACCAAAATCGGTGCAAGCCATACTCACTACAGCTCTAGCCAACCAAGACAGCGCTTTAGTTGCATCAATCAATGAACTACTCGATGGACTGACACAATTTATTCAAAAGCATCAACGCGAACAAGGTAAATCGTTTGTATCACGCACACGTATTAAACCGGCAAAATACTTACGCCAACCAACGACAGTATTTCGTGTGGTACTGGCCAATCCGTTGACCAGTCATCAAATATTACATGATGTGCTCACCGAACAAGTCGAAATTGCAGCGTTAGACAGCGAATATTTACCGCAGCTGTTGGCGTTGTAGAGCACAGACTCATCAATAACTTCGATGTTTATAGCTTGTTAGCTACCTTCTCGTCATCCCGGCAGTGTTTTTAAGCCGGGATCCAGGTGTTTTCATTGTACTTTTGTACTCATGGCCTACGGCCACTAACGTCGTGGCGCTTCGCCCACACCAGACCAAGAGGAAACCAACGGCTGTTCCCTCTTGGAACTCCCAGCCGCCCCGCAACATTTTCGCTATTTATAAAACAAGAGCTGCGAAAAGTCGCCATGGGGTCAGATTTAACTTTGACCTACATTTGCAGACTGCTTCGGCCTTATTCGAAAATGCTATCGCTTCCGATAGGCCATATATGGACGCTCACGGTGAGTCAAGATAATACTCTGCTTACCCAAAGCTTTTTGGCCTTAGTTTTCTATTCTATTGCTTCACACTTGTCATTGTTTTTGATGCGACTCATTTACCGCTAGAAGCGGTTGTACTGCCATATATACGGGCTTAACAGTCAAGCTGCGCCCCTAATGAAATCCGTACCACTGCGCCTATCAATTGAAACA
>NZ_JACJEU010000021.1:0-75823 GCF_014164215.1 Shewanella sp. SG44-2 | reverse complement strand
ATTTACCTAATTTACCTAATTTACCTAATTTATTAGCATCATCTATTTTCCGTGAGAGAGTTTCTTGAGAGTTGACCTGGTCAAGTCGATATCTAACCTCACCAACAAAACAAAACTTGCTCCATTAGATTTTTTGAATGAAAAACCATCATTTTTAACATAAAATGCTATCTGTTGTAGATAAAATGTAACTGATGCTTGCTTATAGTGGGCTGATAATACAATATTTAACCTCAACTCGGGTTAAGATGTGGGTTATGTAAGGCAAAATGACAACATGCGGCCTATTTCATATCAAACTTGTCATTTGTTTTGCTAACAAGGCGCAGTCTCTTATTACTAGCGGCGCCAATAGCTAGCCTATTGCAAGTCAATGCAACACAGTTAGCGAGACAAAGGGCTGTTTGATAACCATTTATTATCCCTAGCTGAGGTTATTTACCATTGAGTTCGTTTTTCTTCACTGTATTTAGCGGATTAACGATCCTGTTTTAGGAATAATGCTAGAATAATGGCTGTGCTGTTAGTTTTTATGACGGCAATGTACTTAGGTTTATGTGGCGATATGCGGCATAATCATCCCGAATCAATACCTATAACAAGAGCTTTTGGCCTTCTGAATGATGCAAATAGAACAAAAAATTTTAATTGTCGGTACCCCATCAGAGCGCGTGACTCGTTTGTGCTGCATTTTCGAATTCCTAGGCGAGCAGTGCGAAATTGTCTCTAATGAATCTTTTTTAGCCCTGATCGAGCAATCTCGGTATCGCGCTGTTGTCATTGTTGATGAAAACATTAGCGTCGAGAGTATCAAAAACATAGCTGCTATAGTGCCTTGGCAACCAATGTTGTTATTAGGCGATACCGATATCAATTTATCCAACATGCTCGGAACAATTGAAGAGCCGATAAATTACCCGCAATTGACTGAACTGCTGCATTTTTGCCAAGTTTTTGGCCAAGCCAAGCGAGAACACACTTTAACCAGTGGCAACCAAACCAAACTATTCCGAAGCTTAGTCGGGCGCAGTGAAGGCATTGCTAAAGTCCGCCATTTGATTAACCAAGTATCAAGCTCTGATGCGACAGTATTAGTATTGGGTCAATCTGGGACCGGTAAAGAAGTTGTAGCGCGTAATATTCATTATTTATCTGAACGACGTGATGGACCGTTTATTCCGGTTAATTGTGGCGCTATACCTGCTGAATTACTTGAAAGTGAATTGTTTGGCCATGAAAAAGGCTCTTTCACTGGGGCGATATCATCTCGTAAAGGCCGTTTTGAATTGGCAGAAGGTGGCACGCTATTTTTAGATGAAATTGGCGATATGCCGCTGCAAATGCAAGTTAAGTTGTTACGTGTGTTGCAAGAAAAGGTATTTGAACGTGTTGGTGGCAGCAAAACAATTGCTACCGATGTGCGTATCGTTGCCGCAACGCATCGCGATCTTGAAACCATGATTGTAGATAACTCATTTCGAGAAGATTTATATTATCGACTCAATGTGTTCCCAATTGAGATGCCAGGATTAAGTGAGCGTCGTGACGATGTGCCGCTACTATTGCACGAATTAGTTAGCCGAGTATTTAATGAAGGCCGCGGTAAGGTTCGTTTCACTCAACGTGCGATTGAATCGTTAAAAGAACACCCTTGGTCTGGTAATGTGCGAGAGTTATCAAACTTAGTTGAACGTTTAACCATCTTATTCCCTGGTGGATTAGTCGACGTTAATGATTTACCGCATAAGTACCGTTATATAGAGGTACCTGAATATTGCGTTGAAATCAGTGAAGAACAATTAGAGCGCGATGCTTTAGCTTCAATATTCAGTGATGAAGAGCCTGTAGAAATACCAGAAACGCGTTTCCCTAGTGAATTGCCGCCAGAAGGGGTTAATTTAAAAGATTTACTCGCTGAATTAGAAATTGACATGATCCGTCAAGCACTTGAGCAGCAAGATAGTGTTGTAGCAAGAGCTGCTGAAATGTTGGGTATTCGTCGTACAACATTAGTCGAAAAAATGCGTAAATATGGTTTGAGTAAAGACTAGACCATTATCTGAATTTTGGATTTTATAAAAACACACCTTCAGGTGTGTTTTTTCGTTTTATCAGTAACTAAAAACTAATGATTTCATGTTTCTAGTGCTTGAGATAATAGCTCGGCACAGCAAATATTTTTAACTTGAGAAGTAATATATTGTTACTGCTAGATAGTATTGCGATTAAGTCGTTTTATTGCATGCTGGCCGAATATTGGTTTTGCAAGATGTGGTAAGGCCAATGAACTAAACTCATAGGTATGTTGTTTTATCATTGGCTTAAAACACGGTCTGCCGATGCTTCTATTACTATAAGAAATTGCTTGGCACAGTAAATGCATTCAGCTAGTCAAATGTTATTTTTTTGACGGAGCGACCATGTATTTAGCACGAGCGTTAACACATACAGATCATTCAGACTATGAGTTACCTGCGTCAGCTTCGTCTATCACTACAACTGATACAGAGGCGGAATCGCCAGCTATTGGGATTAATTCAGTTCAGCAGCGTAATGTGAACTTAGCTGCCAACATAGCAACTAACTTAGCCACTAATTCTGCCACTCCCGTTATCAGTACTTATTCTAGTAAGGCCGCCAATATGTCAAATCAAATGGCGCATATTCTTCAAGCCATGCCATCTGGTGTGGTGATCCTTGATGGTGACGGTGTGGTTACGTTAGCCAATCCAGTTGCAACCGAACTATTAGGACGACCTCTGCAGGGGGCTCGTTGGTTTGATATTATTCATCGCGCTTTTGCCCCACAAGATGATGACGGCCATGAAGTGTCGCTTAAAAATGGTCGACGAGTAAAATTGGCTATTACGCCATTAGCGCCTGAACCTGGGCAGTTGATTGTGTTAACCGATCTCACTGAAACGCGTTTATTGCAGAAAAACTTGTCTCATTTACAACGTTTATCGGCATTAGGCAAAATGGTGGCGACATTAGCACATCAGGTGCGCACCCCATTGTCTGCAGCTTTGCTGTATGCCTCTAATCTTGCTAGTCCTAAATTATCTGATTCTGCTAGGTCTAAGTTTCAATCTAAATTGGTCGACCGGCTTAATGAGCTTGAACGTCAAGTTAATGACATGTTGTTAATGGCAAGAGGGCGTCAGGATGGGATGGCAGAATCAGTCTCAATGGATGAAATCATTAGCCAAGTAATGGCCAGTTGCGAACCGATAGCAGATAAAAAACACTGCCAGCTTGTTGTGGAAGATACTTCACATTCATTGATGCTTGCCAATGCGAATGCTCTCAGTTCTGCGGTGAATAATCTAGTGATGAATAGCCTTGAAGCAGGCGCAACAAAAATAAAAGTCAGTGCCAGCGAAACACCAGATGGGCTATTGTTAGATGTCATCGACAATGGCAAAGGGCTCGAGCCGTCAATGCAACAACAAATTCTTGAACCCTTTTTTACCACTAAAAGCCAAGGTACTGGTTTGGGCTTAGCGGTTGTGCAGTCGGTCGTGCGCAACCATGGTGGACAAATTCAGTTATCGTGCAAGCCGGGTATGGGTTGCCATATTAGGTTGAGCTTTCCACACATGAACAAAGCAAGTGATCAGGAGGTGAAGCGTGGCTGAAGCAAATATTCTATTAGTTGAAGATGATGCCGATTTACGGGAGGCATTGCTTGATACTCTCATGCTTGCCCATTATGACTGTGTCGATGTAGGTAGCGCTGAAGAGGCCATTTTGGCCCTAAAAGCCAACCAATTTGATTTGGTGATTAGCGATGTACAAATGGACGGTATTGGTGGCATGGGCTTGTTAAGCTATTTACAACAAAACCAACCTAAATTGCCAGTATTGTTAATGACCGCTTATGCCACTATTAACAGTGCCGTGAGTGCGATGAAATTAGGCGCGGTGGATTATCTTGCTAAACCGTTTGCGCCTGAAGTGTTATTGAATCAGGTGTCACGCTATTTACCTTTAAAACAAAATCATGATAAACCCGTGGTCGCAGATGAGAAAAGTCTAGCGCTGTTGTCGCTGGCTCAGCGGGTAGCAGTATCTGATGCATCGGTAATGATTATGGGTCCTAGTGGCTCAGGTAAAGAAGTGTTAGCGCGCTATATTCACCAACATAGTCAACGCCATGACCAACCATTTATTGCGATTAACTGCGCTGCAATCCCTGAAAACATGTTAGAAGCCACTTTATTTGGTTACGAGAAAGGTGCATTTACTGGCGCTTATCAAGCCTGCCCAGGCAAGTTTGAACAAGCCCAAGGCGGCACGATATTACTTGATGAAATATCTGAGATGGAACTTGGCTTACAAGCTAAATTGCTCAGGGTATTACAAGAGCGCGAAGTAGAGCGTTTAGGTGGCCGTAAAACCATTAAACTTGATGTGCGAGTGTTGGCAACTTCAAACAGAGATTTAAAAGCGATGGCGACCTCTGGTGAGTTTAGGGAAGATTTATACTACCGAATTAATGTGTTTCCGTTAACGTGGCCAGCGCTGCATCAGCGTCCTGCTGATATATTACCGCTTGCACGGCATTTGCTGATTAAACATGCTAAAGCATTTAATATGGCTTCTGTGCCTAAGCTTGATGATGCTGCCACTCGGCGTTTATTGACTCATCGATGGCCTGGTAACGTGCGCGAGTTAGATAATGTTATTCAACGAGCGCTAATATTACGGGTTAATGATGATATTGGTGTCAATGACATTATTTTAGATTCTGCCGATGTGAATTTGGTTTCAACAGAATATGTTGATGCGGATAAGTCAGCCGAAGTTGATGGTTTAGGTGACGAACTAAAAGCCCAGGAACATGTCATTATTTTAGAAACTCTAAATCAATGTCAGGGCAGTCGGAAAATGGTCGCTGAAAAACTTGGTATAAGCGCCCGTACGCTACGCTATAAAATGGCCAAAATGCGTGATATGGGCATTCAATTACCTGCTTAACGTAAATGCCGTCAACAATCGTTAGTTAACGTTATGATTTAATAGTCTAATCAAGTCTGTTTTTTATTGTTAACCTACGTGAATACGCAAAAGGTAACCAGTTTCAGTTAATGGAGAGGTTACTTTTGCTTATGTTATTTCCCCTGTTATCTACTAATTATCTACAAATTGTAATACTGGCACCTAAATTGCTTTAACTCCTTATCAGTTATTGTTGTCGTCAAAAAGTCGACGAAAGGGAGTTACATCATGCAGATTAGCGCAAATCCATTAATGCAAGAAATGCAATCGCTTCGCGGCGAAATAGCCCCTTCTATTGGTTCATCTATTCGTCCCAACCTTACCCAGCAAGTGAATAACACCACCGGTGCTGATTTTAGTCAGTTACTGTCTCAAGCTGTGGGAAGCGTCAATGAGCTACAACAATCATCGGCAAATTTAGCGACTCGATTAGACATGGGCGACACCACCGTGACCTTGTCTGATACCGTTATTGCGCGTGAGAAAGCTGGGGTTGCCTTTGAGGCCACAGTGCAAGTACGTAATAAGCTTGTCGATGCTTATAAAGAAATTATGAGTATGCCTGTTTAGTCGCAGACTGTTTTTGAGCACTAAATAACATAACAACATCAGATATAGCAGGTACGCATTGTGAGCACAGACATTATGGTAGGTTCGGATTCAACAGCCGATGGCGGTGTCCAACAAGAGAACAAGTCAGGACTTCTTGGCGGCGGCGTTGGTGGTGCAGATATGATGCGTCAAATCATCATGATTCTGGCACTAGCGATATGCCTTGCTTTGGCTGTTTTTGTGATGATGTGGGCCCAAGAGCCTGATTATCGCCCGCTTGGGAAAATGGAAACAGCTGAGATGATCCTAGTCTTAGATGTGCTTGATAAAAACCAAATCGATTATCAAATAAACGTCGACGTGGTAAAAGTGCCTGAAGACAAATATCAAGAAGTGAAATTACTGCTCAGCCGTGCAGGTGTTCAAAGTAGTACTCAAGCAAATGATTACTTAAACCAAGATAGTGGTTTTGGTGTCAGTCAGCGTATGGAACAAGCGCGCTTAAAACAAAGCCAAGAACAAAACCTAGCCAGAGCCATTGAAGAGTTAAAAAGCATTAGTCGTGCGAAAGTGATATTAGCGTTACCTAAAGAAAATGTTTTTGCCCGTAATGCATCTAAACCCAGTGCCACAGTAGTAGTCAATGTACGTCGTGGTGGTTTGGGCCAAGAAGAGATTGATGCCATTGTTGATATCGTAGGCTCAGCAGTTCAAGGGCTTGAACCTGCTCGTGTGACGGTAACTGATTCAAATGGGCGCTTACTCAATTCAGGTAGTCAAGATGGTGCGTCCTCTAGAGCACGTCGTGAGCAAGAGCTCGTACAACAGCAAGAGGCTGAATACCGTAAGAAAATCGAGTCAATCTTGATGCCAATTTTAGGCCCTGAGAATTTTACTTCTCAAGTCGATGTGAATATGAACTTTACCGCAGTAGAGCAAACTGCAAAGCGTTTCTCACCTGATTTGCCGGCGATTCGTAGTGAAATGATCATTGAGAGAAATTCGTCTGGTCAAAACTCTGGCGGTATTCCTGGTGCGCTAAGTAATCAACCACCAATGGAATCTGATATTCCGCAAGTGGCAGGTGAAGCGACAGCTTCAACCATGTCTGGTGACTCTTCAAAAGAAGCCACGCGTAATTATGAATTAGACACTACCATCAGCCATACTCGTCAACAAATTGGGGTGGTTCGTCGTGTAAGCGTGTCAGTTGCGATTAACTTTAAACCCGGCCAAGTAGATGAAAATGGTGTGGTTGCTCGGGTACCGAGAACAGAACAAGAGTTAACTAATATTCGTCGTTTATTAGAAGGCGCGGTAGGTTTTAGTACTCAGCGTGGTGATGCGCTGGAAGTGGTAACCGTTCCGTTTATGGATCAGTTAATTGAAGCGTTACCTGAGCCAGATATGTGGGAGGAGCCTTGGTTTTGGCGTGCGATTAAATTGGCATTAGGCGCAATTGTTATTTTAGTGCTCATTCTAGCCGTAGTGAGACCTATGCTTAAGAAGCTAACCAATCCCAATGGAATCAACATGCCTGACGATATTCGTCCTGGACATGAGTTAGCTGAAATTGAAGATCAATATGCTGCAGATACCTTAGGTATGCTTAATACCAAAGAGGCGGAATACAGTTATGCCGATGACGGGTCAATTCAAATACCTAATTTGCATAAAGATGATGATATGATTAAAGCAATTAGAGCGTTAGTGGCAAATGAGCCTGAACTTTCCACTCAAGTGATTAAAAACTGGTTACAAGACAATGGCTAATGAAAAAAAAGATAAAGCAGCTAAAGCTGAGAAAGCAACAGGATTTGATCCCGATTTAGTGACAGGTGTTGAAAAGACTGCAATTTTACTGCTTAGCTTGAGTGAAGCGGATGCGGCGTCAATTTTAAAACACTTAGAGCCTAAGCAAGTGCAAAAAGTGGGTATGGCGATGGCAGCCATGGAAGACTTTGGTCAAGAAAAGGTCATTGGTGTTCACCAACTATTTTTAGACGATATTCAAAAGTTCTCTTCTATTGGTTTTAACAGCGAAGAATTCGTTCGTAAAGCGTTAACTGCAGCATTGGGTGAAGATAAAGCCGGTAATTTGATTGAACAAATTATCATGGGCAGCGGAGCAAAAGGTCTTGATTCATTAAAATGGATGGATGCGCGTCAAGTGGCCACCATTATTCAAAATGAACATCCGCAGATTCAAACTATTGTATTGTCGTATTTAGAACCCGATCAAGCTGCTGAGATTTTTAGTCAATTTCCTGAAAATACCCGTTTAGATTTGATGATGCGTATTGCCAACCTTGAAGAAGTTCAGCCAGCGGCATTGCAAGAATTAAACGACATTATGGAAAAACAATTTGCCGGTCAAGGCGGTGCGCAAGCGGCTAAAATGGGCGGCCTAAAAGCGGCTGCTAATATCATGAACTACCTCGACACTGGTGTTGAGAGTCAAATCATGGAAACCATGCGTGAGTCAGATGAAGAAATGGCGCAACAAATTCAAGACATGATGTTTGTGTTTGAAAACCTCATTGATGTTGACGACCGTGGCATTCAGGCCTTGTTACGAGAAGTGCAGCAAGATGTACTGATGAAAGCACTCAAAGGGGCTGATGAAGCCTTGAAAGAGAAAATTCTGGGTAATATGTCTAAACGTGCAGCAGAATTGCTTCGTGACGACCTAGAAGCCATGGGACCAATACGTATTAGCGAAGTTGAAGTCGCACAAAAAGAAATTCTGTCTATTGCCCGTCGACTCAGTGACAGCGGTGAGATTATGCTAGGCGGCGGTGGTGGTGACGAGTTCTTGTAACCACTCCCATATTCATTAATGTGACAGTAATGGCGGGTATTTCTATTTGGATATCCGTCAGCTATCTGTATTATTAGGTCGTACACCTAATACCGTTACTACGGTTATTATTTTTGTTTTGAGCCAATGTTTTTAACAACACAAGTGATGAATTATGCCTGAATCAAAATCGCCTAAAGATGTACTCAATACGGATAGCGAGTATGAATTTAGTCATTGGCAATTACCTGATATTACCAAAGATAGTAGCCTAGAACCTTCAAATTTGTTCGGTCAGTTTTCTGAAGCCCACACGCCTACTCCTGTTACTGGGGCCGAGAAGTCTATGGCGCCACCGACTATGGCGCAAATTGAAGACATCCGCGCTGCAGCTGAGCAAGAAGGATTTGAACAGGGTAAGCAAGAAGGTCATCAACAAGGATTAGAGCAAGGGCGTTTAGAAGGACTGGAGCAAGGTCATCAACAAGGTTTTACTCAAGGCGAGCAACAAGGATTAGAAGCTGGGCAAATTAAAGCCAATGAGCTTATAGCACAACTTAACCACATTATTTCCCAATTCGAGTTGCCATTATCCATTTTAGATAATGAAATTGAAGCGGAATTGTTGGCCATGACAATCAGTTTAGCCAAATCGGTTATCGGCCATGAGCTTAAGACTCATCCAGAGCATATATTATCGGCGCTACGTCAAGGCGTTGACGCACTTCCATTAAAAGAACAGTTGGTTAAATTACGCTTTAATCAGGCTGACGCTGAACTCGTAAACCAATGTTACAGTGCCGAACAATTGCAAAAAAATCAGTGGCAAATCGATATTGATCCGACGTTAGCTAATGGTGACTGTATGATTGAAAGTGTTCGTTCTGCTGTCGATTTACGGGTAGAACAGCGTATTAGCCAAGTGTTCAGTGAGTTAGACGCTCAATCGAATCAGTTAGCAAAAAATGTCCAGCAGCAAAAATCAACTCATCCACAATATCAAACCACATCTGTCGATAATTTGAGTGAACATCAGCAAGCCGCTGAGCTTGCAGGTAGAACCGATAGCACAGAAAACACCGATAGGGACGAGATTGGCCAAGGTGATGTTGAAGAGTCTGGCGCAGAGATGGGCGCTGATAAGGTTGCAGAACCGTTAGTTCAACAAATTGATACTTCTTCGGCAGCGTCAATCGATGCTGAAGACTCTGATGTTGTTGATTCTGATGGCGGTGTAACTCTCGATACAAGCACGCCTCTCGATATAAGTGCACAAGCTGACATCTCAATAGCTGATAAAGTGGCTGATGCTCAGCAACAGACGAAAGACCTATCTCAAGGAAATACCGATGAGCACTCGTCAACATAAACTACTGAACAAATTTGCGGTACATCATAAGCACGTGTTACCGCTGCGACCTGTTGCAAGCGGCCAGTTAGTTAGGGTTGTTGGTCTAACGCTTGAAGCGACTGGGTGCCGCGCGCCGGTTGGTAGTTTATGCTCTATTGAAACCATGGTTGGTGAGTTGGTTGCTGAGGTTGTCGGTTTTGATGACAAGTTACTGTATTTAATGCCTATTGAAGAGCTTAGAGGCGTATTGCCTGGCGCTCGTGTACAACCTTTAGGCGAGCAATCAGGCTTAAATGTAGGGTTGTCATTATTAGGCAGAGTATTAGACGGTAGCGGCGTGCCGTTAGATGGTTTAGGCCCGCTTAATACAGATCAACATGCATCACGTCATGGTCCTTATATTAATCCATTATCTCGACGAGCGATTACTGAACCGTTAGATGTTGGCGTTCGTGCTATCAACTCGATGTTAACGGTTGGTAAAGGGCAGCGAATGGGCTTGTTTGCTGGTTCCGGTGTGGGTAAAAGTGTGCTGCTTGGCATGATGACACGAGGATCGAAAGCCGACATTATTGTGGTGGGGTTAGTGGGCGAACGTGGCCGTGAAGTTAAAGAGTTTATTGAGGAAATCTTAGGTAAAGAAGGTCGTGCGCGCTCAGTCGTTGTGGCTGCACCTGCGGATACTTCTCCGTTAATGCGCTTACGAGCCTGTGAAACGTCCACTCGTATCGCTGAGTATTTTAGAGATTTAGGTTACGATGTACTATTGCTGATGGACAGTTTAACGCGTTACGCACAAGCACAACGAGAAGTCGCTCTTGCTGTAGGCGAGCCACCTGCCACCAAAGGCTATCCACCTTCGGTATTCGCTAAATTACCGCGTCTGGTTGAGCGAGCGGGTAACGGCGGTGCCGGACAAGGTTCAATTACCGCTTTTTATACGGTATTAACCGAAGGTGACGACCAACAAGACCCTATCGCCGATGCTTCTCGAGCGATTCTAGATGGCCACATTGTATTATCTCGTCAGCTTGCTGATTCGGGCCATTATCCCGCTATTGATGTGGAAGCATCGATTAGCCGTGTCGCGCCGATGGTGATTAGTGAAGAACACTTAGAAGCGATGCGTAAAGTTAAACAGATGTATTCGCTGTATCAACAAAATCGCGATCTGATTTCAATTGGCGCGTACTCGCAAGGCAGCGATCCTAGAATTGATAATGCCATACGTTTACAACCTGCAATGAATGCTTTTTTGCGGCAGGGGTTTAAAGAGCCGATGACGTTTGAAGAAAGCCGAGTCATGTTGACTCAAATTGCCGCACAGTGTCAGGGATAATATCAATGACTCGAACTGACCCACTATTGACGGTTTTGAAGTTAGCCACCGCCGCAGAAGATCAAGCGGCATTACAGCTTAAGTCTGCGCAATTTGAAAAACAAAAACGCCAGGGCCAGTTGGATGCACTAAATAACTATCGTTTAGATTATATGAAGCAGATGGAAGGGCATACTGGTACTACATTACGTGCCAATCAGTATCATCAATTTCATCAATTTATTCGCCAAGTCGATAGTGCAATCACCCAGCAAGTTGCCGCTGTTAAAGATGCCGAAAAACAAGTGGGCTATCGTCAAGTTCATTGGCAAGAAAAACAACAAAAACGCAAAGCGGTAGAAATGTTATTAAGCCAAAAAGCAACTAAAGCGAGGGTAATAGAAGCTAAACGCGAACAAAAAATGTCGGATGAATTTGCTATGCAGCAATATTTTCGTCGAAATCTTAAATAGTCCTACCAGTCAAATGACTCTCTAATCCTAATATCGTTTACGCTTAACTTTTTCGTTACTCTTTTTGTATGTTTAATCACTGAAATGTTATTCAGCCAATGTGTATTGGCATTTAAATTGCTTAATAACAATGATTGAAATAAAAATCGTCAGCGAAGCGACAGTGAATAACTCTTTATGAGGTTTTCACAATGACCTTATTGATATAGCGAAATAAACCGTTATATGACGCATAAGGTTTAAATATAGAGCTATTTATTAGACGACCAATAACTTAACCTTGTTTGATTGAGTGGAGCAGATTATGCAGCAGATGAGCAATATCTTACTTGGCAATAGCAGTAAATCTGCCGATGTGAGTACGAAGGGAAATGTACAAGATGTTGAAAATACATCATTCTTATCTGCTTTCAATCAGGCGAGTGAATCCGATCTTGTTATACGACGCAGTGGTAATACAGCGCAGGTGTCAATGGATGCTGAAGTGGACAAAAACAGTGTTGCGTTAGCAAACGAGTTGTCTACCGAAGAAAATGCAGATGCGGAATTGATTTTTGCTCAACTTAATATGGCCGATTCATTTAATAAACGTCATTCCTCTGGCGGAAATGAATTGCCGCATGTCGATACATCTGACGTTTATTTTGACGCAGCAGTTTCCACAGAACCAAAAAGTAATACCGTAGATGTAGATCTTCTTGAGCTTGACGCTGATGTTTCTTCTATTAAAGATGTTCTTTCTCAGCTTAGTCCTGAAGACCTCGACAACTTAATGGCATTTGCCGATTTATCTGCACAAGATTTACACGCTCTAGATAATCAAGATTTAAGCACATTACTTAGTGACTTCAATTTACAAGCACAGGTTATGACTAGCAGTGATGAATCGCCTGATAGTGAAGAGCTGAGCCAACTTGATAAATCAGTTGCCACAAGTGTTGTTGTTCAGGGTCAAATAAGTGCAGCAAACCAGAATTCAGCAACCGCTAAAGTCGATCAAACTGTAGCTTTACATTCTGGCGTTAGCAGTTCGGCAGCGTTAACAGCAGCTACATCGGCGATGACAATTGATCCTGAGACCATTTTAGGCGACAAAACTCGTATTGATGGCAATATCCAATTAGACACTGATAATGCCAAAGTGCTAGCAAAAGCTGACTTTTCGGTGGTCTTAGATTCCTTAGCGACAAAACGCGCCTCCGGTGAAGCCTCAACCTCTGTAAATCAAACTAGTTTTGGATTAGATACTCTGGCCGAATTCAGTGACACTGACAGTAAGGCGTTACAAAATCAGAGTAGCTTTGCCTCGGTTCATAAAAGTGATGTTCCGCAATTTCAGCTATCGTTAAGACCACAAGGAGAACCTGGTGCTCAGATGCAAGAGATGATCCAGCGTTTTTCTCCCGTAATGAAACAGCAGTTAATAACCATGGTCAGTAATGGTATCCAACAAGCTGAAATTCGTCTTGATCCGCCAGAACTTGGACATTTAACGGTTAAAATTCAGATTCAAGGTGATCAAACTCAGGTACAGTTTCATGTAGCGCAGTCGCAAACCCGCGATATCGTTGAACAAGCGATGCCTCGATTACGCGATATGCTGGCTCAAGAAGGATTACAACTGACAGACAGCCAAGTGTCCCAAGGTGACGGTGGTAGTGAACAACCGCATGAACAATCATCTAATCAAGGTGGGGGAGACAGTCAGTTGGACGAAATTTCAGCACAAGAGGTCAGCTTGATGACAAATCCATCAAGGAGTTTACATTCAGCTATAGATTATTATGCTTAAGCAGGTAACCTATAGCAATAATATGACTTTTCAATAAGAGCTGGCTACTTAGCTACGTTTTAATGTTAATCACAATGTTGATTAGGAACCAGAATGCCTGAACAAGAATTAGAATTGAATGAAGCCTCTGAAGGCGGTAAGAAAAGCAAAAAATTAGTCATCTTTGGTGGTATTGGTTTGGTGTTGGCTTTGCTTATTGGGGGAGGCGTGTGGTTTTTTATGGGCTCTGATGAACCTGAAAATACTGACTCTCAGACAGAAACAGAGACATCTACAGATGCCAAACCTATGTCGATGGAAGAAGCTAATTATGTCGGTATGCCGAGACCTTTCCTATTTAATTTGCCCGGCGTTGACCGAGCTAGACTGGTTGAAATTAAAGTTCAATTAATGGTGCGTGGTGATGATAGTGTATTGACACAAAAACATATTCCATTGATTGAAGATGCATTATTAACTACTTTTAGTGCTGCAGACGTACAAAAACTCAGTACCCAAGCCGGTAAAGATGAGTTACGTCAGTTAGCGTTACTCAATGTTCAAAATACGCTGCAACCAATAACAGGCAAGAAAGTTGTTGAAAAAGTCCTGTTTACTGGCTTTGTAATGCAATAACCAAAAGCATTAACTGCTAAGGCGATGATGTGAGTGATTTATTAAGCCAAGATGAAATTGATGCGCTATTG
Source organism: Shewanella sp. SG44-2 (assembly GCF_014164215.1). Lineage (NCBI taxonomy): Bacteria > Pseudomonadati > Pseudomonadota > Gammaproteobacteria > Alteromonadales > Shewanellaceae > Shewanella > Shewanella sp. SG44-2. The sequence continues at coordinate 61,850 of NZ_JACJEU010000021.1, read as the reverse complement.
CATGGTGTTGATGATGTTGATGATGATGAGATAGAAGAGGACAGCGCTGATGCGCGTTCTTATGATTTCTCTTCTCAAGACAGAATTGTGCGTGGCCGTATGCCCACGCTTGAAATCGTAAATGAGCGATTTGCACGGCATTTACGCATCAGTATGTTTAACATGATGCGCCGCGCAGCCGAAGTGTCGATCAATGGCGTACAAATGCTGAAGTTTGGCGAGTATGTGCATACTTTATTTGTGCCAACCAGTTTAAATATGGTGCGTTTTAGCCCACTTAAAGGCACTGCATTAATCACCATGGAAGCACGATTAGTCTTTATTCTGGTAGACAATTTCTTTGGTGGTGATGGCCGGTTTCATGCCAAAATTGAAGGCCGTGAATTTACACCAACAGAGCGCCGTATTGTGCAGTTGTTGCTTAAAATTATTTTTGAAGATTATAAAGAAGCATGGGCACCGGTAATGGATGTGGAGTTTGAGTACCTCGACTCTGAAGTGAATCCTGCAATGGCGAATATTGTCAGCCCGACCGAAGTGGTAGTGATTAATTCGTTCCATATCGAAGTTGATGGTGGCGGCGGTGATTTCCACATTACCATGCCGTATTCGATGATTGAGCCTATTCGTGAATTACTCGATGCCGGTGTTCAAAGTGATAAACAAGATACGGATATGCGCTGGTCGCAAGCATTACGTGATGAAATCATGGATGTGCAGGTCGGTTTTGATGTCAATGTTGTTGAACATGAAGTGACATTACGTGATGTTATGGGGTTTAAAGCAGGGGATATTATTCCGATAGATTTACCAGAACACATTATGATGCGAATTGAAGGTTTACCGACTTATCGTTGTAAAATGGGTAAATCGCGCGATAATTTAGCATTAAAAATCAGTGAGAAGATTCCGCGGCCAGAAACGGTTAAAACAGAGATGCAATTAGTGACTCGCAAAGGCAAGTCGCGTGATATTTCAGATTTATAAGGTGATGTAGAATGAGCACAGAAGATACAGGCGATGACTGGGCTGCAGCAATGGCAGAGCAAGCTTTAGAAGAAGCCGAACATGTCGAACTTGATGAGTTAGTCGATGACTCTAGACCGATTACGAAAGAAGAAGCAGCCAAGTTAGACGGTATTCTAGATATTCCGGTAACTATTTCCATGGAAGTGGGTCGTAGTTTTATTAGCATCCGTAATTTACTCCAGCTCAACCAAGGTTCGGTGGTCGAACTTGACCGTGTAGCTGGTGAGCCTTTAGACGTTATGGTTAATGGAACCTTGATTGCTCATGGTGAGGTAGTGGTAGTGAATGACAAATTTGGTATCCGTCTAACGGATGTTATTAGCCAAACAGAACGTATTAAAAAGCTAAAATAAATAAAAGTATATTATAAACAATAATATAGCAATATTAGCATATGCTGAAATTGCTGGGTTGGTTGCACAAACAAGGAATAGCAGTGGCGAATATAATACTAATGCTGAGCATTATGAGTGAGGCGTTAAGCGTCCCTGAAGTGTCTAGCACTCTAGCTAAAAATACCTCTGCTCATCCAGTTGAAGTGTCTAATGTAGCAACTTTAGCCAACATGGTTGGTGGATTAATTGTCGTATTAGCGATTATTTTTTTGTTAGCTTATATTGTAAAACGCCTTAAGTTAGTGCCATCAAGTGGCGGTGTGATTAAAACGATTGCAGTGACTTCCATCGGCCAACGTGAAAAAGTGGTACTGGTAGAGGTAAATGGCCAGCAATATCTACTTGGTGTAACCTCGCAACAGATTAATCTGATTGATAAGTTAGCCACTCCCGTCGACGTTCCCATTTCCTCGTTTGCCAGTCGTCTAAAACAAGCCAAGGAACAGCAATAATGAATAAGTACACAACAGCATTGGTATTGGCGATGATGGCGCTAGTGGCAATGGTTTTATCGCCTTCAGCACTGGCTCAAGATGGGGTGTTACCAGCGTTAACGGTTACAACAGCTGCAGACGGAACAACTGAATATTCGGTAACCATGCAGATTTTATTGCTGATGACAGCAATGAGTTTTATTCCTGCAATGGTGATAATGCTCACTTCATTTACCCGCATTATTGTGGTGCTATCGATATTAAGACAAGCTTTAGGTTTACAACAAACACCTTCTAATCAGGTATTGATAGGCATCAGTTTGTTCATGACTTTTTTTATTATGGCGCCGGTTTTTGATAAGATTTATGCTGAAGCTGTAGAGCCTTATATCAATGAAACCATGACGTTAACGCAAGCTTATGATGTTGGAAAAGAACCGATTAAAACATTTATGCTATCGCAAGTACGTACCACTGACTTACAAACATTTATTGAAATATCTGGCTATAAGGATATTCAATCTCCTGAGCAAGCACCAATGAGCGTGGTGATCCCAGCGTTTATTACCAGTGAACTTAAAACGGCGTTCCAAATCGGCTTTATGCTGTTTGTGCCTTTTTTAGTACTCGATTTGGTCGTCGCCAGTATTCTAATGGCCATGGGTATGATGATGTTGTCACCGATGATTGTGTCATTGCCATTTAAAATTATGTTGTTTGTACTCGTCGATGGTTGGGGCTTAGTGATGGGCACATTAGCGAATAGTTTCGGAATATAAGGCCGCGTATTTATGTCTCCAGAATCGCTCATTGATATCTTTCGAGAAGCACTATCGGTTATCGTATTAATTGTGTCAGCGATTATTTTACCAGGCTTATTCATCGGGTTAATTGTGGCGGTATTTCAGGCCGCGACATCCATTAACGAACAAACCTTAAGCTTTTTACCACGTTTATTGGTGACGTTATTCGCGTTGATGTTTTTAGGCCATTGGCTAGTGCAAACCATGATGGATTTTTTCTTTGAGATGGTTAATCTCATCCCACAGGTTATAGGTTAAGCCATGGATATTTTGTTTGATGAAATCAGTCAAACAATCGCCGCATATCTTTTGCCGTTTTTTCGTATTTCATCGATGCTCATGGTGATGGCGGTATTTGGCGCCAATACTACTCCTGCTCGAGTTCGATTGATGTTATCTGTAGCGATAACGATGGCCGTAGCGCCTATTTTACCCCCTATTGAAAACGTCGAGTTACTGGCATTGAGTTCCGTTTTTGTCATTGCTCAGCAAATTTTAATTGGCGTCACCATGGGATTTGTGACCTTAATGGTGATGCAGACATTTGTATTAACAGGGCAAATAATTGGTATGCAAACCAGTTTAGGTTTTGCCTCCATGGTCGATCCTGGTTCTGGCGAGCAAACTCCTGTTGTGAGTAACTTTTTTCTATTATTGGCAACGCTTATCTTTTTAGCTGTTGACGGCCATTTGTTAATGATACGGATGTTGGTGGCCAGTTTTGAAACCATTCCTATTTCAAATCAAGGTATATCAATTGCCAATTATCGTGCGCTTGCTGATTGGGGAAGTTTTATGTTTGGCTCTGCGTTAACGATGTCGATTTCGGCTATTGTTGCGTTGTTATTAATAAATTTATCCTTTGGTGTGATGACCCGCGCCTCACCTCAATTAAATATTTTCTCTATTGGTTTTCCGGTCACAATGGTCAGTGGTTTGTTGATTTTGTGGTTAACATTAGCACCTATCATGGCGCATTTTGATGAAGTGTGGATGGCTGCGCAGTTACTTATGTGTGATGTTCTGCAACTTCAATGTCAACTTGATGGCTCAGTAGTATTCTAAGGGGCATGTATGGCAGAAAGTGACAGCGGTCAAGAACGCACAGAAGACCCCACATCCAAACGACTTGAACAATCTCGAGAAAAAGGTCAAGTCGCTCGCTCTAAAGAGTTAGGTACCGCAGCGGTACTGCTTGCTGCATCTGTTGGGTTTTCGATGACAGGACCGGCAATTGCCAAAAGTCTCTATAATATTATGAAGCAAATTTTCTCGATGGAGCGCGATCAAATTTTTGATACTAATTCCATGTTTCGTGTATGGGGGGTCGTAGGCAGTGAACTTGCTGGGCCGTTAATTAGCTTTATTGCTTTGCTGGCATTTGTGTCTTTTCTAGGCAATATTGTGTTAGGTGGCATATCTTTTTCTGTCAAAGCGTTTATGCCTAAAGGCAGTAAGTTAAATCCCATGAACGGTTTTAAGCGTATGTTTGGCACCCAGGCATTGGTTGAGCTTACTAAGGGTATTGCTAAGTTTTCGGTGGTAGCATTATCGGCTTATTTTTTATTAAAATTTTATTTCTACGATATTTTGACTCTGTCCAGCGATCACCTGCCGGGCAATGTTTATCATGCTCTAGATTTGCTTATCTGGATGTTCATCTTACTCTGCAGTTCGATGTTATTGATTGTGATTATTGATGTGCCATTTCAAATTTGGAACCACAAAAAACAGTTAAAAATGACTAAACAGGAAGTCAAAGACGAATATAAAGACACTGAAGGTAAACCTGAAGTTAAAGGCCGGATAAGACAAATGCAGCAGGAGATGGCACAACGACGCATGATGACCGAAGTGCCTAATGCGGATGTTATTGTGGTTAACCCAGAGCATTATGCTGTGGCAGTTAAATACGATGTAAGCCGCTCATCAGCCCCTTTTTTAATCGCCAAAGGTGTCGATGATGTAGCTTTTAGAATACGTGAAATTGCTCGAGAACATAACGTTGCTATTGTATCGGCTCCGCCGTTGGCTCGTGCTATTTACCACACGACTAAAGTGGATCAACAAGTGCCAGAAGGTTTATTTACCGCCGTTGCGCAGGTATTGGCTTATGTGTTCCAGTTGAGACAGTATCAAAAAGGTAAAGGCCGTCGACCAAAACCTATCCCGCTTAAACAACCCATACCAGATGATTTAAAACACTAATAAATAATCTATTTTAGATAGATAATATTTGTGGCTTAATTTTTGCTTTGTATGTCTATTCGCGTCAAATAATAGTCCATTGACGCCGTGATCAGACATGAAGGGTTCGTCTTAATATGGATGCAAAAGCAGCTTTTGGCCAAATGAAACAAATGAAAGTATCTACTTTTAAAGGGATAGGAACACCTTTATTAGTACTTGCTGCGTTAGGCATGGTCGTTTTACCCATTCCTGCTTTTTTGCTCGATATCCTGTTTTCATTCAATATTGCGTTGGCTTTAGTTGTACTCTTAGTTGCTATTTATGCTGACAGACCACTCGATTTTGCTGCTTTCCCTACCGTATTATTAATTGCAACGTTACTAAGACTTGCCCTAAACGTCGCCTCTACCCGTATTGTATTGCTTGAAGGCCATAATGGTGGTGCTGCTGCGGGTAAAGTCATTGAAGCGTTTGGTTCAGTGGTCATTGGCGGCAATTATGCCGTTGGTTTGGTCGTATTCATTATTCTGATTATCATTAACTTTGCTGTGGTAACGAAAGGTGCGGGGCGTATTGCTGAGGTGAGCGCTCGTTTTACCTTAGATGCAATGCCGGGTAAGCAAATGGCCATTGATGCAGATTTAAATGCTGGCACATTAACCCAAGACCAAGCACGTATTCGCCGCGCCGAAGTGACTCGAGAAGCTGACTTCTATGGTGCGATGGATGGTGCTTCAAAGTTTGTTAAAGGTGATGCCATAGCAGGGATCATGATCTTAGTCATCAATATGATTGGTGGATTTGTGATTGGTATGATCCAGCATGGATTAGACTTTTCTAGCGCGGTTGAAATTTATACCTTACTAACCATCGGTGATGGTTTAGTTGCGCAAATTCCCGGTTTATTGCTGTCTATTGCCGCGGCCTTAATGGTAACTCGTCAAAACGAGTCTGGCGATATGGGCCAAATGATGTTCAGTCAGATGTTTGACAGTCATAAATCATTAGCCATTGCAGCTGGGTTACTCTTTATTATGGGTATTGTGCCTGGTATGCCTCATGTTGCGTTTTTGACATTTGCCTTTATTACCGCTGGTGCTGCGTATTTTATTTACAAGCGTAATGTTGACAAAAAGCAAGCTGCACTAACGTTAGCGACTAAAGGGCCGGTTGAGAGCAAGGATAAAGAACCTAAAGATTTAAGCTGGGACGATGTGCGTCATGTTGATACTATTGGTCTTGAAGTCGGATATCGCTTAATTCCGCTGGTTGATAAGTCTCAAGGTGGTGAATTATTAGGCAGAATCAAAGGCGTACGTAAAAAACTGTCACAAGAATTGGGTTTTTTAGTGCCTGCAGTGCATATTCGTGACAATCTAGACTTATCACCTAATGCCTATCGCATTTCATTAATGGGTGTAGTGGTAGGTGAGGCTGAAGTTAGACATGATTGTGAATTAGCGATTAATCCAGGCCAAGTTTACGGTAAGCTAGACGGTATTGAAACTCGTGACCCAGCTTTTGGTTTAGAGGCGGTGTGGATAGCGCCAGAGCAACGTGAACATGCACAAACATTAGGTTATACCGTAGTCGATACTGCAACGGTTGTAGCAACTCACATAAGCCAGTTACTGAGTAATAATGCTGCCAAATTATTAGGTTATGAAGAAGTACAGCAGTTAATGGATATGCTTGCCAAGAACTCTCCTAAATTAGTGGATGGCTTTGTACCAGATGTTATGCCTCTGGGATCCGTTGTTAAAGTGATGCAGAACTTACTTAACGAAGGGGTATCGGTACGAGATTTACGCACCATTGTGCAGACCTTGTTAGAATACGGTACTAAGAGCAATGACACAGAAGTATTAACGGCAGCAGTGCGTATAGCGTTAAAACGTATGATAGTGCAAGAAATCTCAGGACCAGAACTCGAAATTCCTGTCATAACATTGGCACCAGAGTTGGAACAGATGTTGCATAAGTCTATGCAGGCGACTGGCGGTGAAGGACCTAATATTGAACCTGGTCTCGCAGAACGCATGCAGCAGTCATTATTAGACGCTGCACAGAAGCAAGAAATGGTAGGGCAACCAGCCATTTTATTGACATCGGGTATGCTTAGGTCAACCCTGTCAAGATTTGTTAAATACACTATTCCAAATTTACGAGTGATTTCTTATCAAGAAATCCCGGACGAGAAACAAATTAGAATTGTTTCTGCAGTAGGCCAATAGTGATAACGTCAGTTTATAGAGGTGCATAAGTGAAAATTAAACGATTTTTTGCCAAAGATATGCGCGCGGCATTGGCTCAAGTAAAAGAAACCTTGGGTTCTGACGCTGTCATTATGTCAAATAAAAAAGTCACAGGCGGAATCGAAATTGTCGCTGCTGTAGATTATGATGAACCTAAAGCTGCCATCGCATCACAAGCGCCGACAACTGGTTTTATGGATGTCAGTGATGATCGAGTGTCATTAGGCACTAAGCCTGCCATGAAAGCCCAATCAAAGGTGAACCCACCTCCTGAGGCTGACTCTTTACAAGCATTACTCCAAAAACAACATAATCGCATGACACAACAAATGTCTGTGAGCCAAGATGAACCAGATTTACCAGAATGGGCCCGCCAATTACAAGGGGCAAAATCTGCTAAACCAGCATCAACTTTTCAATCGCAAGCGGCACCAGAGCAAGTTAAAAAAACCAATAAAAATCAATCTGCTGATATGGATGCACTGCGCGAAGAAATGGCTTCATTGCGTAACTTATTGACCCATCAAGTTTCATCGTTGATGAAAGACCAAAAAAAGCGTACCGATCCTGTCGGCGCAATGTTAGAAAGTAAATTGATTGCAGCAGAGTTTTCTCCAGCAGTTGCTGCTAAACTAGCTGGGTTAAGTCAACACTACACCCCAGCAGATTTAGTAAGAGCTTTACCACAGAGTTTAGCCAATTTACTCGATAATCAAGGCGATGACATTGTCAAACGCGGTGGTGTTGTGGCGTTTGTTGGTCCAACTGGTGTCGGTAAAACAACTTCTTTAGCTAAGATAGCCGCTCGATTTGCCGCCCATCATGGCCCAGAACAGGTAGCATTGATTACCACTGACCATTATCGTATTGGTGCCTATGAGCAATTAGCGACTTATGGCAAAATAATGGGCTGTCCGGTTAAGCAAGCACATGATTTAACCGAATTAGAACAAATTTTATATCAATTTAGAAATCGTAAGTTAGTATTAATTGATACGGCAGGTATGGGGCAGCGTGATATGCGCTTATATCAGCAATTGGATAATTTAACAGCAAATAGTAGGATCCCAATACGGAGCTATTTAGTCTTATCAGCGACTGGCCAACGTCGTGTGTTACAAGATGCTGTAGAACATTTTAAACGAATTCCATTAGCCGGTGCGATTTTAACAAAGTTAGATGAATCGGTATCAATTGCAGGTGCATTGAGCGTATTGATTCAAAATGAGTTACCATTGAGCTATGTTACTGACGGTCAACGTGTTCCTGAGGACATGAAAGTGGCAGATACGTTAGAGTTGGCTAAGAAAGCTCTCGCGGCGTTAAATGAAACAGAACAACAATCGTCACAAGACACAGTGTGGTCTAATGACACAGCCTATGCATTTGAGTAAAGATATGACTCGGGATCAAGCAAGTGGTTTACGTATGATGAATCAACCAAATAACGATAAAGTTAAAGTAATTGCCGTATCCGGTGGTAAAGGCGGAGTGGGCAAAACCAGTGTGTCAATTAATACTGCGGTAGCACTAGCTGAAAAAGGCAAACGCGTATTAGTGCTTGATGCCGATTTAGGTTTAGCCAACGTCGATGTCATGCTCGGGATACGTGCTGAGAAAAATTTATCTCATGTTTTGTCTGGAGATGCCGAATTAGATGACATCATTGTACGCGGACCTAAAGGTATTGGTATTGTTCCTGCCACATCTGGTTCTCAAGCGATGGTTGAGTTATCGCCAGCACAACACGCTGGACTTATCCGTGCATTTAGTGAAATGCGCACTCAGTTCGACATTTTAATTGTAGACACTGCCGCGGGTATTTCGGACATGGTGCTGAGTTTTTCTCGTGCATCACAGGATGTATTGATAGTCGTTTGCGACGAACCAACATCAATTACTGATGCTTATGCGCTAATTAAAATATTAAGTCGTGAACATGGTGTGTTCCACTTCAAAATTGTGGCAAATATGGTTCGTAGTCTTCGAGAAGGTATGGAATTATTTGCTAAACTCAGTAAAGTGACTGATAGATTTTTAGATGTTGCTTTAGAATTAGTGGCAACAATACCATTTGATGAAAATTTACGTAAAGCTGTTCGTAAGCAAAAGTTAGTTGTAGAAGCGTATCCTAAGTCTCCTTCAGCTATTGCTTATCATGGATTAGCCAATAAAATTATGACTTGGCCAGTTCCACAACAGCCAGGTGGTCATTTAGAATTTTTTGTTGAACGTCTTGTACAACGTAAACCGATACAAGAAGGAAGAACGAGTGAATAAAGCCGCAGCGTATACTCAGTTCGATAACAAAACGTCTATTGTTGAACAGTATGCACCGTTGGTAAAAAGAATTGCTCATCATATGCTGGCAAGATTACCAGCATCGGTGCAACTTGATGATTTATTACAAGCAGGGATGATGGGGTTACTTGAGGCCTCTTCTAAATTTGATAATAGTAAAGGGGCTAAGTTTGAAACCTTTGCTGGCATCAGAATTCGTGGTGCAATGATTGATGAAATTCGCCGTGGTGACTGGGTTCCGCGCTCAGTTCATCGTAATAATCGTCTAGTAGCGCATGCAATTGATGAATTGGGGCAGCTGCTTGGAAGAGATGCCAACGATACAGAAATTGCTGAAAAACTTGATATGTCGCTCGATGAGTACCATCATATCTTAAATGATGTTTCTGTTGGTAAAATCATAGGCATAGAAGATCTTGGTGTTTCGCAAGATGTGTTAATCACAGATAACGAATCACCAGATGAAACCTTTGACTCGCTTGCTGAAATTCAATTCCAATCTGCATTGGTTGAAGCAATTAAGACATTGCCAGAAAGAGATGCATTAGTGTTGTCGTTATATTACGACGAAGCATTAAATTTAAAAGAAATCGGTGCCATCCTTGAGGTTAGCGAATCGCGAGTAAGCCAGATATTAAGTCAGGCAATGCTCAGATTAAAAGCGAAGCTCAAGCATTGGACACAAGAATAATAACTTATCTAGAGCAAACGAGTGTCAGCTCACCGGAGGAAACCTTGGACAAGAATATGAAGATTCTTATTGTTGACGATTTTTCAACAATGAGGCGTATCATTAAGAACTTGTTGCGAGATTTGGGATTTAATAATACCCAAGAAGCAGATGATGGCTCAACAGCCCTACCTATGTTACAAAAAGGCGATTTTGATTTTGTGGTAACAGACTGGAATATGCCTGGAATGCAAGGCATTGACTTACTTAGAGCAATCCGTGCAGATGATTCGTTAAAGCATTTACCTGTGCTAATGGTAACTGCAGAAGCTAAGCGTGAACAGATTATTGCTGCCGCGCAAGCTGGTGTAAATGGTTATGTAGTAAAACCTTTTACCGCAGCTACGTTAAAAGAAAAGTTAGATAAAATCTTTGAACGACTCGCATAAGCAAGGATAAGTCATGCAGGCATCAATATCGGGGTTAATCACCCTCGAACAGGCCCAAGAACTTGTTGAATTGCTTACCTTGGGTCAACAAGATAAAGCCGATGAAATGATCAGAGAGCTTGCTATGCCATTGCAGCGTGAGCTTTTTGAAGAAGTCGGTAAGCTAACTCGACAACTCCATAGCGCACTAAAAGATTTTCAAGTTGATAACCGTTTATCTGAATTAGCTAACACTGAAATACCAGATGCTAAAGAAAGATTGAATTATGTTATCGACATGACAGAACAAGCTGCAAATAAAACTATGGATGCAGTTGAAGAATGTCTGCCTTTGGCCGATACCATCATTAGCAATATACAATCAGTGACGCCAATGTGGGATAAATTGATGCGTCGTGACATTGAAATGGGTGAGTTTAAGTCGCTTTGTCATGATGTTCAGCAGTTTATGTTACATAGTGAAAATGATTCTAATCGTCTTCGCGAGTTATTAAATGAAATTTTGATGGCGCAAGACTTCCAAGATTTGACGGGGCAGATGATCCGTCGAGTGATTGATTTGGTTCGTGAAGTAGAAAGTAATTTGGTCTCAATGCTAACGGTATTCGGTGATCATACTACCGAATCATCGCCAACTATAAACGAAAATAAAATAGAAGCAGAAGGTCCCATCATGCATGCTGAACTGCGTGAAGATGTGGTGACAGGTCAAGATGAAGTAGACGATCTGCTATCAAGTCTGGGTTTCTAATTAGGAGTCAATTTAATGTCTTTTGATGTTGATGAAGAGATACTCCAGGACTTTTTAATTGAAGCTGGCGAGATTTTAGAGCTTCTACAGGAGCAGCTAGTTGCTCTTGAAAATAATCCTGATGACAGTGATTTACTTAATGCTATTTTCCGTGGATTCCATACCGTTAAAGGTGGGGCTGGTTTTTTAAGTCTAAAACCGATGGTTGACGTATGTCATGAAGCAGAAAACACGTTCGATTTATTACGCACCGGTAAACGTGGCGTAAATGCTGAATTAATGGATATTATTTTGCAAGCGGTCGACGCCATTAATTCCATGTTTGCTCAAACTCAACAGGGAGAATCACAAGACCCTGCTGATTCTGCATTACTTGCTAAACTCAAATTATTAAGTTCGGGTGCACCATTACCTTCAGAAATGTCGGCGGATGAACCGGAACCAATTGAAAATATTGTTGAATTTAGTGAGCCTGAATACGTCGAAGATATCAGTATTCCATCAACGGAAATGTCTGACACTGGCAGTATTGATGACATTGATGAGTCAGAGTTTGAAGCTTTGCTTGATGCCTTACATGGTCCGGGTAAAAGTCCTGTTGCAGCTAAACCTTCTGAAGTAAAAAAAGACAATATTGACTCAAAGCCTGCTACAACAAGTGGTAGCGATGAAATTACTGATGATGAATTTGAAGCATTATTAGATGAATTACATGGTTCAGGTTCATTCGAAGCTAAAACCAAACCAGTTGCTCCATCTAAGCCTGCTGCAACGCCTATTGTTGAACCCTTGGTTGATTCTGATGAAATCACAGACGATGAATTTGAACGTCTTTTAGATGAATTACACGGTAAAGGTACTGCGCCAGTCGCTAAATCGCAAACGCCTCCTCCAGCTCAACCGACTAAAGCCGTCGCACCTCCACAAGCAGCAAAAACGAGTCCAGCCCCTACAGCTAAACCAGTAGCGACATCAGCCCCGGCTGTTGCTTCAAAGGTTGAGCCAGTAAAAGATAAAACGCCTGCAAAAGCGGCGTCTGTCCCACAAGGCGAAACAACAGTTCGCGTTGATACTGCTCGTTTAGATCAAATCATGAATATGGTCGGTGAGTTAGTTTTAGTGCGTAACCGATTGGTTAGTTTAGGCATTAATCGTGAAGACGAAGAAATGTCCAAGGCGCTTGCAAACCTAGATTTGGTTACGGCTGATTTACAAGGTGCGGTGATGAAAACCCGCATGCAACCGATTAAGAAAGTTTTTGGGCGTTTCCCGCGTGTTGTTCGCGATTTAGCTCGTACCTTAAATAAAGAAATTGATTTAATCATGATTGGTGAAGACACCGATCTTGATAAAAACTTAGTTGAGGCATTAGCCGATCCTTTAGTCCACTTGGTTCGTAACTCAGTTGATCACGGAATCGAAATGCCGATTACTCGTGAAGCGAGTGGTAAATCTCGAACCGGTACAATTACCTTATCGGCTAGCCAAGAAGGTGATCATATCCTGCTTAAAATTGAGGATGATGGCGCGGGAATGGATCCTGAGAAACTAAAACAAATCGCGATAAGTCGTGGTGTGCTTGATGAAGATGCCGCCTCGAGAATGACCGATAACGAAGCTTATAACTTGATTTTTGCCCCAGGATTTTCAACCAAGGTTGAAATTTCAGATATTTCAGGACGTGGAGTGGGTATGGATGTGGTGAAAACCCGCATCAACCAACTAAACGGTACTGTTTATATTGATTCTATGAAAGGTAAGGGCACGGTTCTCGAAATTAAAGTGCCATTAACCTTGGCTATTATGCCGACATTGATGGTTGATGTGTCTAATCAAGTTTTTGCACTACCATTATCGAGTGTGAATGAAATCTTTAATTTAGATTTAACAAAAACCAATATAGTAGACGGTCAACTGACGGTAATTTTCCGTAATAAGGCCGTGCCATTATTCTACCTAGAACATTGGCTGCACAGTAAAAAATCAACATTTAAACATGGCGATAAAAAGCATGGTCATGTGGTTATTGTTCAGCTTGGTACGATGCAAATTGGTTTTGTTGTTGATGCATTGATAGGCCAAGAAGAAGTTGTCATTAAACCGCTTGGTAGTATGTTACAAGGTACTCCAGGAATGGCGGGTGCGACTATTACATCCGATGGTGGTATTGCACTGATTTTAGATGTGCCAGGACTGCTAAAACATTACGCTAAAAGCAAAAAATAAGAATAAAAGTTCCATTATTTAAGGAATTAAATGGCCATAAAAGTACTAGTTGTAGATGATTCTAGCTTTTTTCGACGTCGAGTCAGTGAGATTGTCAATCAAGATCCTGATCTCGAAGTCGTCGCAGTTGCCGTTAACGGTAAAGAAGCTGTTGAAATGGCTGCAAAATTAAAGCCTCAAGTCATTACGATGGATATTGAAATGCCTGTGATGGACGGTATAACTGCTGTCCGTGAAATTATGGCTAATAATCCGACTCCTATTTTGATGTTTTCATCGTTAACCCATGATGGTGCTAAAGCGACACTTGATGCGTTAGAAGCTGGCGCATTAGACTTTTTGCCGAAACGTTTTGAAGATATAGCAACGAATAAAGACGATGCGATTCTTTTGTTACAGCAACGAATTAAAGCGTTAGGTCGACGTAGGATGTATCGGTCAAGTTCGTTAACACCTACTTCAACAATAGAATCTCGTCGTTCAACGATTGCTGCTCCAGAGACAAATACGCCTCGTCGCTCGTTAAGTAGTCGTTTGGCTTCCACAACAACACCAGTAGCGACTCGTTCCAGTTTATCCACAATCTCGGCAGATCGTCATAGCGCTAATCCGACAACGTCTTCAATATCGTCTATTCGGGCCAGTGGTAAGCAATATAAGTTGTTACTCATTGGGACTTCAACCGGTGGACCAGTAGCATTACAGAAAGTATTAACTGCATTTCCAGCAAATTATCCTCATCCTATTGTGTTGATACAGCATATGCCAGCGGCGTTTACTCCAGCCTTTTCAGCTCGTTTAAATACCTTGTGTAAAATTGAGGTAAAAGAAGCCGAAAATGGTGATGTTATGCGCCCTGGTTGTGCTTATTTAGCGCCCGGTGGCATGCAGCTCATGATTGAGCGAAGCGGTATTTCTGGAAGACTTAAAGTCATTTCTGGAACTCAAGAAATGAACTATAAACCGTGTGTTGATATTACTTTTGCATCAGCATCCAAAGCTTTTGGCGGTGATGTTTTAGCGGTTGTATTAACCGGAATGGGGGCTGACGGTAGAGAAGGTGCCAGAATGTTGAAGTCTGTTGGTGCCACTATTTGGGCACAGGATGAAGCAAGCTGTGTGGTATATGGTATGCCTCAAGCTGTGGCATCAACCGGTATCTCGTCTCACTCTATTTCGTTGGACAATATGGCTGAAGCTATTTTAAAAGAGTCTAGTCGTGGCTAAGCCAGAGTACTCATTACAGACTAAACAAATGCTGGGATTTTTTTTATCCTTTATAGCCATCGTAGTATTAGCGGGTTTGTATATTGATGCTCATCAAAAGGTGACGTTATTAGAGCAAGATGTTGCGAGATTAACGGCATCTCAAGTGTTATTAATGGTACCCGATGATCAAGCCGCTAATATTGCTAATTGGCTAACGCAGCATCCTGAACAAACTCAAGCAATTATAGCGTCTGCAGGAAAAAAACAAGCCCAAAGTGTGTTGTTTGGTCCGGGTACTTTAGATGACGCACCGCTTACTGATATTGATAAGGTTGAGCTCGATGCTGATGTTGCTGCTGAACAAATTGATCAAGAAATCATAGTATCAGAAGATGCTCAGGGGGTTAAAGTGATCCGTTTACCTAATGGTGGGATCCGTGTAACAACCCGTGATGATAAAAAACACAAGCAGTAGTCAATATTCCATAATAGTACCATTATAATGAGTTGAGAGGCTTTTTTGAAAGTATGGACGGTAGCTAACCAAAAAGGTGGAGTAGGTAAAACCACCACAGTAGCCAGTTTAGCCGGAGCGTTGGTTAAACGTGGTCAACGAGTGCTGATGATCGATACCGATCCTCACGCTTCATTGGGCTATTATTTAGGTATTGATTCCGATGAAGTGCCTTGTTCACTTTATGATGTCTTTTTGAATCATCAGACGCTGACCCAAGAGTTTATTCTACAGAATGTGCTCCCAACTCAAATCGAAGGGCTTGATATCATTCCTGCGAACATGGCGTTAGCGACACTTGATAGGTCATTAGGTCATCAAGAAGGAATGGGGTTGGTGTTGCGCAACTTATTGGCATTGCTTGAAGATAAATATGATGTTGCTATTATCGATTGTCCACCAGTATTAGGGGTGTTAATGGTTAATGCATTAGCAGCAAGTCATCACATTATTATTCCAGTCCAGACTGAGTTTTTGGCTATAAAAGGACTCGAACGTATGGTGAAAACGATGGAAATAATGGGGCGTTCTAAGAAAACTCGTTATAGCTATACTGTATTACCTACAATGTATGACAAGCGCACTAAAGCGTCCCCAATCGCATTACAATTTTTGCAGGATAAATATGGTCCAACACTGTGGCCTAATGATGTAATACCTGTAGATACAAAATTTAGAGATGCAAGTTTGGCTCATTTACCCGCATCACATTATTCAGCCAGTAGCCGAGGTGTAAAAGCATATAATCGCCTGCTGGATTTTTTATTTTCTCAGGAGTTTACCCATGTCAAAATCGGTTGATGAAACTGTTTTTGATTATTTCAGTCTTTTATTACAGGAATCGCCTAAGCCGATTACTGAACAAAGCCTTGAGGTAAAACCAAGTATTTCTGCTAATACCGTTAAAGACAGCGGCAATAAAACGTCAAGCATTAGCGAGGAAAAATCGACTCATACATCGGCCGAAATGACGCTGTCGGCACATTATTCGCAACTAACATCATCTAAGGTTGTTCCTGTTATTGCTAGGCAATATGCAGAGCCAACAACCAGTGTCGATAAGCTGGCACTTGAAAAATTATTATCTGCAGTGTCTAAACCCAAGGCTGAAACCGATTTATCGCAACAGATTAAAGCCAGTGCAGAACGAGTTCGTCAGGCTATCACTCATATTGAGCCTGAAACGGACATTACTCATACAAAAATACAACAAACAGAATTAACGGATAAAGAAATCAAGCCGTTAGTCGATATAAACAATAACGAAAGTTCACATGCCGATATAAAAGACGCTATCATTAAGCATGATCAGTTGGTAGAGAACTCGGCGTCGCAAGAGCACGATGCGCCACAGACTCAGGTTGGGTATCAACCGCCCAGTATTACCCATGATTTACAAGAATTACTTGATGATGAATTTCAGGTGTTATTCTTCAATGTAGCAGGGTTAACACTCGCGGTGCCATTGGTCAGTTTGGGTGGGATTATTAAAATTGAGAAGATAAGCCATCTTATAGGTAGGCCCTCTTGGTTTAAAGGGGTGCAAACCCATCGAGATACTAAAATAAATGTGGTTGATACGTGTGCTTGGGTGATGCCTGAAAAATATTCTCCAGAATTAGCACAAACAGTAAATTATCAATATCTTGTTATGCTTGAAGATAGTCAGTGGGGATTAACGTGCGAATCGTTAGTTAACGCAGTTAAAATAGATAAATCACACGTCAATTGGCGTGAAAAACCGGGTAAGCGTCCTTGGCTTGCTGGGGTCGTAAAACAACAAATGTGTGGCATTTTACATGTTCAAGCATTAATCAAAATGCTTGATGCAGGTTTAGGTTGTCAGGATTCGATTGACCGAGGTTAACTATGAGCAATTCTAGAAGTGTAGCAGCGGCTACTGCAGCTAAAGACGATTTGGTATTACAATGGGTTATATTTAAGCTAGATAATGAAACCTACGGTATTAACGTAATGCAAGTTCAAGAAATATTACGTTACACCGAAATTGCTCCTGTACCAGGTGCACCAGATTACGTTTTAGGTATTATTAACTTACGCGGAAACGTGGTAACGGTTATCGATACGCGTTCACGTTTTGGTTTGCCATCAGCCGAACTAGATGATTCTACTCGAGTGGTTATCATTGAAGCTGAAAAACAAGTTATTGGTATTTTGGTTGATAGCGTAGCTGAAGTGGTTTATTTACGTCGCTCAGAAATTGATAACGCACCAAATGTGGGCACTGAAGAAAGTGCTAAATATATTCAAGGTGTGAGTAACCGCGATAATGAATTATTGATTCTAGTCGATTTGGACAAATTATTGTCTGATGATGAGTGGGTAGAATTAACACAAATTTAATCGTAATCTGATGAAAAAAGCCAACCGAATAACTGTTGGCTTTTTGTTTTGGCTTTAGTTTTGTTTTTTGTTGAAGCAACAAAGGTATGTTAATGGGTGATGAATTTCTAATTGCAGCTTTAGTGTACGTTATTGCATGCCTTGGTTTGGTACTTTACTTACAAAAACAGTCGAGCAAATTAAAGACTAAAGTTAATGCTCTGACAGTGCTAGTAAAAGAAAGCGATCGTCAGCGAGAAGCTGTTAAACGTGAATTACACGAATTGCGTAGTGGTACTATTGGTGTAGGAAGGCGCGTTGTCGAATTAGAGAAAAAACTCTCCAAGCAGTTTGATATGCTAGAAGAAGCTAGCCAGCAAGACCCACAAGCCAAGTTATATTCTAGAGCCGTAAAAATGGTGGGTTTGGGGGCCGGTATTGAAGAGCTAATGCAAGAGTGTGAGTTACCTAAAGCAGAAGCTGAATTAATATTACGCCTTCATCGAAGATAGACAGTTAGTCGTTGTTTCACCATAATAAAAAAGCCATCGATATGATGGCTTTTTAGTGGGAAATTTTAATTCTCTTTCGGCTAGGCGTACTACTTGCGGCGCATTTTTGCGACAAACATGCCATCACTGTTAGCTTGCTGAGGCCAAATTGTCAGCATATCACAGAGTTGCCCTGTAAAAGGATGCGTGACCGGTTCAAGTTCAAACTCGGCTGTTTCAGATAAAAAGTCTTTTACAATTTGTTCATTTTCACTAGGTGATAAAGAGCACGTTGCATAAACCAATTGACCGCCTGATTTTACCGCCACTGCGCTACGTCTTAAAATGGCTAATTGTAGCATCGGTTTATCTGTTACTGCACTGGCATCATCAAGCCATCGCATATCAGGGTTTCTACGCCAAGTACCTGTGCAGCTACAAGGAGCATCGACTAATACTCCGTCAAAAGCATTCGCGTCTACAGGCAATACGTCGCCTTTCCAAGGTGCAACACTAATATTATCAAAACCTGCACGTTTGGCACGCTTGCGTAGCTCTTCTAACGGTTTAGTTCGAATATCTGATGCAATAATACTGCCCGTTAAGGCAGAGCCTTGCTGTAACATTAATGAATATAATTGCAGTGTTTTACCGCCAGCACCACTACAAGCATCCCACCATTTATCATGGTTATTTGGCTGACAAATTTGTCCAATAACTTGTGAAGCTAAATCTTGGATTTCAAGATAACCTTGTTTATAAACATTAACTTCATTTAAGTTAATACTCTTATGACCTAAATTTATGGCATCTGAAAAGTAACTATTCGCTTTTGCTTCAATACCAGCTTGGCCAAGAGATTTGATCACTTTTTCTGTTGATAATGTTTGTGCACGAGCCCAGATCGGAGGGCGGCTGCTCATAGCATTAACAACTGCATATTGATCAACATCATTTATAGGACACAGTTGCCAAAACCATTGTGGCAACAACTGGGTTAGTTGACAGGTATCAATGCCACTTACCGTCATAAAGGCGGTTAATTTGTCATTCAATGAAGCATTATTTATCAGTTCAACTTGGTCCGGGCGGGTTTGAGGCCAACTCGCGAAGTCATTCCAGGCAGTAGCAACGTCATTCCATTCATGTTGTTCCAACATCGCGCATGTGCTTAACTGTTGAAACCATGTAGTGTGTTTTTGGCTTGAATTTAATTGGTTTAACCAGCCCCACCAGCGAAATAGACCAAACAAACTTTCACGGATCACTCGCCTATCTTTTGACCCATGTTTTTTATGTTCACGAAAATATTGGCCAATGATTCGATCGGCAGGCATGTTGGTACTCATAACCTGATTAAATAGTGTCTCAATAGTGGTTGAGTAACTTAGGGCTCGCTTTTGTGCTGGTGTCGTCGCAGCTATTTCTTGCGCATGTGTCTCGTCTGATGTGGTTGCGTTAGACATGGCGGGAATATTATGACTCATGAATTGACCTGATATTGCCGCACAGCACATAACTGATGCTGTACAGGGGACTATTTTTTGCTAGTTTAACACGGCTTATCTAAATGATGAGCTAAAACTATGTTGGCGAAAATGACATCATATCTTAGTGATAATCTTGTAATATTAAATATTTCTAAAAGGTTATCACCAGCGTCTGTGCTAAATAACCTGAGCTCGGGATAATAAACGCCTTTCAAACAGCCCTTTGTCCTGCTAACTGTGTTGAATCGACTTACTATAGGCTAGCTATTGACGCGTCAATTCGCCTTGTTAGCATAACAAATGACAAGCTTGAAAGTGAGCTTGGTTAACATGCTGATTTTAAATAGCTAAGTTCATTCCTTATCCCGAGTTTAGGTTAAATACGCTTATTCACGTCGTCGAAACGACGCTTCTATGATGATGTTATGATTCACTCGCACTTAAAAGTCTAAATCTAATGCAAAACATAAGTAAGCCATCAAGGCGCGCGTATGTTGATATTCTTGTGTACAAAATTCAATAAAATCAGCCTGGCATACTTGTTCTGAACTAATTGGTTTGATGGCAATAAAGTCTTTGCGCCTGAGCTCATCAATCATTGGGTGATGTTTATCAAATCCTCGTGGAGGTCTAATTAAACTATCTCCCGTTAATTCAAATCCTGCTTGTGATAGTTGAGTTAATGCCTTTTGATAAGCATTAGGGTTTTCATCAATACAATGACGAATGGCATTGAGATTTTTTGATTCCGGGTGCCAAATACCCGCGGCAATGAAGCATTCATCATTAGCGATGTGAACATAAAATCCCGGAGCATGGACATCTTTGGCTTGAAAGTGTTTAAACTGAATGCCGACATTAGTTTTATAGGGTGTTTTATCTTTACTAAAGCGACTGTCGCGTTGTGGGCGCATTAAGCTACCACCAACTTTTTTAGCCACTGCAGTGAAGCGTGGAGACAAACCTAAAATAGGCCCTTGCATGGCTTCTATAAACTGTAATGCTGGTGTTCTCACTTGATCTTCGTATTGCTGTTGGTTGGCTTTAAACCATTCTCTATCGTTGTTAACTGCTAGACTGTTTAAAAAATCGAAACTATGTTGACTGAACATGACGATACCTTTTTTACAATAGCGATGCAGATATTAATGTTATAATTTGGCTATCATGTTAAACAATGTCTACCCTGAGTGAAATAGCTAGAGTTGTTTTAAGCCATTAATATTATGCACGTTATTTGAACGTTTTAATTTTAATTACGTGATTTTTGTATTGTAAGTCATGGTAGATGTTAGTTTTTAGCGCTTTAGATATGGTCGTGTTGTTATCGTAACTTACTGACATAGAAATTTATTTTAGATATGTTGTCAATGTTAGTTTGATATAAATAAAGTGTTGGTGTTAAAATTGTTTTGAAAGCTACATTTTTGACAAAGACTTTGTCGGTTAACGTTTGGTTAACAAAAAATATACGTTGAGCAGTGCAATGAAAAAACTTAATTGTGGTGTCTGCTCAAATATTGAATTTTTAGAAAGATAACACTTTGGAATGAATAATTCCTCTACAAGAAAGGATTGACCATGACTGAACATTCCCTCGGTATTGTGGGTTGGCGTGAATGGGGCACTTTTCCTGATATTGGCAACGAAAGAGTCAAAATCAAAGTGGATACTGGCGCAAAAACATCTTGTTTACATGCGTTCAAAATAAAACCGTTTCAAAAAGAAAACCAAAAATGGGTTCGAGTCTGGCTTCACCCTGACCAAGGTTCAGATCGTGAAGTCGTCTGTGAATTCCATGTATTTGATCGCCGAGATGTTAGTGACTCTGGTGGTCATGTAACGAAACGCTACGTGATAAAAACGCCGATCTTAATCGGTGACCAACTTTTTGACATCGAACTGACGTTAACCAATAGAGATCACATGAAATTTAGAATGTTATTGGGACGCCGCGCATTAGAAGGGCGTTTTTTGGTTAATTCAGCAGAATCATTTCTAGCAGGAGAATAACAAATGCATATTGCAATAATGTCGAGAAATAAGAATTTATACTCGACAAGTCGGTTAAAAGAAGCTGCTGAAGCTCGCGGTCATGTCATAAAAATTGTCGACCCATTAAAGTGTTATATGAACATCAATATGAATGCCCCTAGCATTCATGTTCGTGGTGAAGAACTGCCAAAATTTGATGCGGTTATTCCACGTATTGGTGCATCTGTCACTTTTTATGGCACCGCGGTATTGCGTCAGTTTGAGATGATGGGCACTCACCCGTTAAACGAGTCTGTTGCTATTACTCGCTCACGGGATAAATTACGTTCATTGCAACTCTTGTCTCGTAAGAATATTGGTTTACCCGTGACTGGTTTTGCTAGTAAGCCTGCTGATATTCCTGATTTATTGGACATGGTTGGTGGTGCCCCTTGTGTTATTAAGTTACTTGAAGGTACTCAAGGTATTGGTGTTGTCTTAGCTGAAACTCGTAAAGCGGCTGAATCTGTTATTGAAGCATTTATGGGTCTAAAAGCTAACATCATGGTGCAAGAATATATCGCTGAAGCTGGTGGTGCAGATATCCGCTGCTTCGTTATTGGTGATAAAGTGATTGCAGCAATGAAACGCCAAGCATTACCCGGTGAGTTCCGTTCTAATTTACACCGTGGTGGTTCTGCTAGCATTGTTAAGTTAACGCCTGAAGAGCGTTCGACCGCGTTGCGTGCTGCCAAAACAATGGGTCTTAATGTCGCTGGTGTAGATATTTTACGTTCAAAACACGGCCCATTAGTGATGGAAGTTAACTCATCTCCAGGTCTTGAAGGAATCGAAAAAGCTACTGGTATTGATGTTGCTGAAAAAATTATTCAGTTTATTGAGAAAAACGTTAAATCCACAAGTTCAAAAACGAAAGGTGTTGGTTAATGGCAAAAAAGCATGAACCGTTTGTTATCGGTGATGTTAGCGTAGCGGCAGGCACTCAACAAAGTGTCAAATTGCCCGCAGCAAAACTGTATAACGATACACCGATGGATTTGCACGTTGAAGTGTTTCACGGCACTAAAGCGGGACCTGTTTTATTGGTTTGCGCAGCAATCCATGGTGATGAGTTAAATGGCATTGAAATATGTCGACGCTTGCTCGGTCGTGTTAATGCTAAAACCTTAACGGGAACCTTGTTGATTGTTCCTATTGTTAACGTGTTTGGTTTTATTCAACAATCTCGTTATTTACCGGATCGACGCGATTTAAATCGCTGCTTTCCGGGCTCTGCTAAAGGTGCGTTAGCGAGTCGTTTGGCCCATTTGTTTAGTAGTATTTTAGTTAAACGAGCAACGCATATTGTCGATTTGCATACCGGTGCTATCCATCGTGATAATTTACCGCAGATCCGTTGTGATACCGACGATGAAGTGATGCTCGACATGGCAAATGCTTTTGGTGCTCCGGTGATCATGTCATCAAAAGCGCGTGAAGGTTCCATGCGCGGTTATGCTAACAGCCTAAATATTCCTTGTATTTTATATGAGGCAGGTGAAGCGCTGCGCTTTAGTGATATGTCGATTAAATCTGGCGTTAACGGTGTTATCAATGTGATGCGCTGTTTAAGTATGACTAAAGGCAAAATTAAAACTAAAAGTACCAGTGTTAATGCCAGCCGCAGTTATTGGGTCCGCAGTGAGTCAGATGGATTAGTTAATATTAAGCTTAAATTGGGTGAGCGCGTCTCTAAAGGGCAGGTGCTAGCAAACATCGTTAACCCTTTGGGTGGTGAACCATCGCCTTTGCTTGCACCTACTGACGGAATTATTATTGGTAACAGTAATATTCCTGTTACCAATGAAGGTGAAGCCTTGTTTCATATCGCGCAATTTAGCGGTGACGAGATAGAAATCATCAACGATAACCTTGACGATTTTATGCAAGAATACGCTTAATACTTTTGTATTGACGTCTTTAGTTATTGGCTCAGTTGTCACTCAAGTAGGTATAGCTAACGGATTAGACATACCACTTGGGTCATTCGAGTGTCTGATTAACATGTAGGGCACACTTTGCCCTACATGTTAATTTTATTACCACAATACATGATTAATAGCCTGTTCTGCTTTGTGACTAACCCATTTAACTTCAACTTTGAAATAAGTTAATTAAAGTTCGTAATTTTTTATTTTTAAAGGTTTTTTATTTTAAATCATCTTTTGCGATAAAACAAAAACGACTTTTGAATAATCCTACTACATCATTTTTTTTCCGGAAAATCTGTCGTGTCTATTAAATTATATAATTGACAATTTTCAAATACATACCAAACTA
Source organism: Shewanella sp. SG44-2 (assembly GCF_014164215.1). Taxonomy (NCBI): domain Bacteria; kingdom Pseudomonadati; phylum Pseudomonadota; class Gammaproteobacteria; order Alteromonadales; family Shewanellaceae; genus Shewanella; species Shewanella sp. SG44-2. The sequence continues at coordinate 37,986 of NZ_JACJEU010000021.1, read as the reverse complement.
TAATAACCTATAAAAAAATAGGTTTATGGCTCATTAACGACAGTGATGACGTAAATCCACCACCTCATTAAATGGAAGTATTGTCTATGCACCTTCGGTGTCACAGACTGTAATAATGGGTTTTCTTATATACACGATTCAAAACAAGGATGTCAGTGCCTATGCGCAATAATCAACCCGTTACCCTCAATCAATACAACTTCGATGATGCTCTTCGTTTAATCTCAGGAACCGATCTGCGCGGCCATATTGTCTATTGTAATGATGATTTTGTTGAGGTCAGCGGCTTTGAAAGAAGTGAGTTAATCGCTAAACCACATAACCTTGTACGTCATCCAGACATGCCAAGTGAAGTGTTTCATGCTATGTGGGCATGTATCTCAAGTGGTAAAGTGTGGATGGGATTGGTTAAGAACCGTCGTAAAAATGGGGATTATTATTGGGTTAGTGCATTTGTTACGCCAGTATTCGAAAATAATAAAATAGCAGGTTACGAGTCTGTTAGGGTTACTGCATTACCAAGTGAAATTGCCCGTGCTGAAGCGGCTTATGCCAGAATAAAAGCTAAAAAGTCACCAAGGCCACTTCATGCAAAAATAAAACATCATGTAATTAAATTATTACCTGCTTGGTTACCGATGTTTATTTTGTCTATTGTATTAACCGAATTTTGGGGTGTTGTCCCTGGTGCAATGGGATTAGTCACCCTTGTATTATCAACTGCTTGGTTGGGCTACAAACAGCAACAAGATTGGTTTGAAGTCGTCAAACTTAATCCTAATTCGTTTACAGATCTTATTGTTGCAGAAACCTATTTTGCTGATTTTGGCGCTAAAGCGCAGGCAAAATTGGCTCTGGGTTGCGAAGTGGCTCGTTGTCGTACAGCGATGACGCGTATTGAAGATGCTGCAAAATCATTAGATGGCATTGTCGAGCACACTCAACTCGAGGCTGAATCAACGGCTAAAGCGGTAAGTTTACAAAGCGTATCAACACAACAGATTGCCTCGGCAATTACCCAGATGTCTACAGCTATTCAAGAAGTGTCCGCTAATGTCGAGCGTAATGCTTACAGCGCAAAAGAAGCGCTAGACAATGTTAACGACGGAGCTCAACTGGCCAATCAAGCTAAACAGTCTATTGATGAATTAAATCTATCTGTCGCGGATATAGCTAAAACAGTACGCGAGTTATCAGACTCTACAAGTGAGATCGGTCAAGCGGCTAGCCTTATTTCGAGTATTGCCGACCAAACCAATTTGTTGGCCTTAAATGCCGCGATTGAAGCCGCAAGGGCGGGAGAACAAGGTCGTGGATTTAGTGTTGTTGCAGATGAAGTACGTTCCCTAGCACTGAAAACTCGAGAATCGACCGATAGAATTCACAGCATAGTGAGCGTATTAACGAAGCGAGCGAGCAATGCCGTTCAAGTGTCGGTTAGCGGTGAACAAGCAGCCTGTAAAGGTGTTGAGATTGTTGATAAAACGCGTAACGCATTAGCGTCGATTAACTTATCCGTTGAACAAATCACCCAACTTACTTTAGATATGTCCGCAGCGGTAGAGCAGCAGAGTGCAGTCGCAGAGCATATTAATCAGCAAATTATTGATATTGCGGATTCTGCAGAAATTACTAAAGCTTCATCAGAAAAATCGCTACATAACAGCAGTGAGTTGGGCCAATCAGTGTTGATGGTTCGATCCATTATTAGGCGTTTTGCTGTAGGGACCTTAGGTAAGAAATAGACGATACGCGATAGCATCTTTTACAGAATCAAAATAGGCCAGAGATCATGCGATTACTGGCCTATTTTATTGTGTTTCTTCCTACAGATTTTATTAGATTATTGATTAGAGTGTAAAATGTTCAACAGAGGTGGTAAGCGAGTGGGCTAATTGATTTGATTGCTTGCAAGTTTATTATTGAACCATTCACAATCTAATAGGCAAGCGATAATGCTTTGAGTATTATTTAAAAAGAGTGGTTGTTCTATTTTGAAATGATTCGCTTTATTGTTAGAAGGATTACTCTTATCACTATTTCAATTATTCGAGGTTAATGTGACTTTACAATCCGTTTCGCTAACGCAATCAGATGGGCAAGTACGCCTCGTCTCCCCATCAAAAATCATTTGTATTGGGCGTAATTATGCCGAGCATATTCACGAACTCGGTAATGACATTCCTGATGATATGGTAGTGTTTCTTAAACCAAACTCAGCCATTACTAACACCTTATGTAGTCACTTAGGTGAGCCCTTACATTACGAGGCCGAGTTGTGCTTTATGGTGAATAATGGTCATTTTAGTGCGGTTGGTGTTGGGCTTGATATGACCAAGCGTGAGCTGCAAACCAAGTTAAAAACCAAAGGCTTACCGTGGGAACGTTCTAAAGCTTTTGATGGTTCGGCGTTATTCAGCGAATTTATTGCAGTAACGCCAGACATCAAAGATTGGTGCTTTCAATTAACCATTGATAATGTCGTGACGCAATTAGGCCATCAGCAATTAATGATGTACCAGCCACACGCTATTTATAACGCCGTCAGTGAGTTTATGACCTTAAACGATGGTGACATTGTCATGACAGGGACACCTAAAGGCGTAGGTGTGGTGACAGAAAATACTACTTTTGAGCTGAGCTTATGGGCTAATGTGCCATTTACTGTATTTGAAGCTGCACTGTCGGGCGATAAACCGATTGAACAGCTTTGTGGTAACCCAGAAATCGTTAAGCAATGGCAGGCTAAATAACGTTAGGCCGTGAAATAAAGCATGCTCGAAAAAAATGACCCTCTAACAGAGTGTCATTTTTTATGAAGGCATTAAATTGGCTCGCTTAATTAATGCTATTTCATTAACGCTACGGCTTCCATGTCTAGCTCGATATCGGTGCAACCTTTCGCGCAATAAATCCCTGGGGCTTTAGCACTTTTTGGTGCCTTTTTAGTGTTAGGCGGTAATTGCAGTGTCAGCGGTTTACTGCAGTCGCTGCAAGTCGCGCTGTTACCTTTGAGCATGCGTTTTATCAGATTTTTTTGTTGATTAAAGGATGCCAATGTTGGGTCATTAATCGCTGAAAAATCGAGTTTCTGTGTATCGCTCATGTCGGTTCCTATCTTTCTAGCTGATCTCGCAATAAAGCGAGATCAATCTATTTCATTTAGTCGATCACTTTACTTGGTCAATTGGACGCCAGCGTTGTAATGCTACTGGGAGGCTAACACCTTGTGCCGTTAATAAATTAACTCGGGCCAAATAAGCTGCGCCATGCATTAAGTGTTTGGCTAAGTCTACTGCATGACGCTGGGTGTAGTCATCTAAATAACTGCCTTTAGCCCATGCGTTAAACGCGCCGAGTGCCGGACCTGCCCAGATTTGATAATCCATCTCGCGACCAAGTTCACCAGTGTTTGACCAACGGCTTGATAAACCTAAATACCAACGGAAAATTAACGCCATTTTACGCTTAGGGTTATCTTTAGCGCGCTCAATTTGCTTTGGATCGCGCTCATTAAAATGCGCTACTGTGCCAGCCCAAATATCATCCAGGCTTGAGCGGAATACTTGTTTTTCAAGCTTTTCACGTTCCTCGCTTGGAATGGCTTCAATCGAGTCATAGCGGGTATAAATTTCGTATAACTTGTTAGCGCGCATTGGGAATAAGGTGCCGCGCTTTACCACTTGCAGCTTAACGCCCATTTCGAACATATCGGCAGCAGGAGCCATAGTCACATCGGCCATTTCTGTGGTGGCGAGTAATTTACGCGTATGCTCGCTGGCTCCGGCTTCGACACAGGCTTGGTTGATTGAACCGGTAACAATGTAGGCTGCGCCCATATGAAATGTCGCCAGTGCTGCGTCAGGCGTGCCAACACCACCACCGGCGCCAACACGAATAGGGGTCTTATACTTGTATTGTGCTTGTACTTGATCTTTTAATGCCAAAATAGTGGGCAGTAAAGTGACTAATGGTCGATTGTCGGTATGACCGCCTGAGTCTGCTTCAGCTGTAATATCATCAGCCATAGGCACTAGCTGAGCCAACTCCATTTGCTCTGCGCTGATAAGACCTTCATCAACCAACTGTTGCAGTATTTTAACGGGTGCAGGCTGCATGAATTTAATCGCCACTTCAGTACGGCTGATTTTCGCAATCACTTTATTGTCTATTTGCACATCACCGTTTGCATCACGGCTTAAACCGGCTGCACGATAATAGACAATTTGTGGGGTTAAGCCTAAAAAGGCAGAAGCCTCAACAGTGCGCACTTTGTGCTTTAAAAATAGCTCGACACTGCCACGCTCTAGCGCGGGTTCACTTGGGCTGTGAATTAAATTAAATGCGTATGGACCATTTGGTAATGCCGTTTGAATACGGTTAATGGCTTGTTCAACTCGAGATGGAATTAACCCCGCTGCGCCAAACGAGCATAAAATACCAGCCTGACCTAACGCAATAACCAGTTCTTCAGAAGAAATACCATTGGCCATCGCACCAGCATAATAGGCAAATTTTACTCCGTGAACGCGGCGGAAATTACTATCGCCTAAGCTTTGGGTGCCAAGGGCAGGGGCAAATGCGCTGACTGGCAGAGCATTTGCTGCAGTAATAGCATCAGTTACGACTTGGGCTTGCTGAGCAACCCCTAAGCCTTGTTGTGTGTCGTTAACCACATAACACGCTTGTGATAAATCTTTAAGCTTTTTGTCCATGCCAGTAGAGTCAAAACTGACGTGTTGCTGGCTAACTTGCCATGGCCAAGGAGAAAGCTTTTCGTTGTGCACTTGAGTTGTCATTATTATTCCTTTTTGGCCTAAGCTTCTTCAATACAGATGGCGATATCTTTGACTTCATAAATGCGCAGACCATCTTTACTGAGGTTTGCGTCGCCTATTATGATGCGTTTACCGTCTTCATCTTTTACTGCACTGATATGTACATCAAGTGACATTTGTTTGTTCAGTGGGTTAATTTGACCGCGATATTTCCATTTAATATCCGACAATATTTGGCCGAATTTTGGATTAGTGAAACCTTTACCTAGGTTTGTGCTGATGGCGTAAGTTTGCATCAACTCGATCACGGCTTCAACACCTAATGAACCTGGCATCACCGGATCTTGATGGAAGTGGAATTGGAAGAACCAATCACTTGGGTCAATAGTGCGTGATGCAGCAAGATAGCCTTTACCGTATTTGCCGCCTGCTTCAACAATTTCTGCTTTGTCGATAAAGTTAAGCTGGCCACCCGCTAAACAATAATGCGGTTGGCTAGTTGGCGGATTAAACACCCGTGACTGTTTATCCAGTAAATTAACGCTAATGTCTGCCGCGACATTGTTATCAACATGCCATGGCTGAGTGATTTTGCCGTTATCTATGCCTAACTGGTTCTTAAGCGCATCACCTTTAAAGTAACCAAATACCGCGCTACCGGTGTAAAAAGGCTCGTTATCGACACTTAACTCAAAGGTGAAGCTTTGAATAATGTTACTGCCAGCAATGACGGTTGATAATAGCTTTGAATCATTGACGATAGTTTTACCGCGTAAATCCACATGACGTAATAATTTTCCGCCACCGTCTAAGTTACGGAAAAATAGCTCTTGCCCAGGAAAACCTAGGGTGGTGCCCATGTAGCCAGAAATAAAGCCATTGGGTTGTAATGAAATTTCCATTAACACAGAATAAGGCATTACCGCTTGATGGCTGTTTTTAGCAAAGTACCAAGCATCTGCCGGCACTTCGTATTCTGCGATACACGATGATGGCTTTTTCAATTCGCCGCGTTTACCGTTAATTTCAACCACGCGAGTGGTTAACTGTAAGTCGCCACAAGGTGTGCGCGGTGGGATAAGTCCGCGGTAAATACTAAAGTCAGGGCCAAAGCATTTTTCGATATCGCCAGTAGCAAACTCAAACATATGGTATGGGGTAAATGGCACGGTATCAGGCACGCGATTAGCGTACTTTGAATCGGCACTGACTATGGGGGCTTCAACGTGTTTTAGCGGAATAACGCCTTTGTTAGTCGGGGCGTTTAAATCTGGAATTTGCGCCATTAACGGCGCTTTGTTAGCAATCACTTTACTGCTAGCGTTTGAATCAATGGCAGGGCTAGCGTCTAACGAGATAAGCGGATAACGAGTACATTCGGCATCTTCTTTAATCATCACACCCAAGTTTTGGAAATCGACCACGACTTTACCATTGAGTAAAATATCAATATTGGCTTTGGCATACGGGCGGGGATGAATACCGATTTCAGTCACTTCCATGCGATAAGTCAGCTCAGCCGTTTGTGGTAACACTTGGCCACGACAACGGACTTTTTGCGAAGCATTTTCCAATGGTTGGAATCGACCATTTTCTACTAGAGTATGCATGCCGATGTGGATCATAAAGAACTGTAATAGTTGGCCACAACCTTCGGCCATTAACGAACCGGCCATCACTTGGTCGCCTTGGAAATGACAAGGGAAATACCAATGGTCTGGCGCAATGTGTTTATGACCTTCGAGTAAGCCTAAGCTCCACGCGCCACCTTGTGTTTGTAATTGACTCACTCGCTCAATCATTAAGAATTTTTCTGAGGCAAAACAAAGCGATTTTTGTATTCCAGTTTGCAGTTGGTGCGCAACATGTTCGCCGCCAAAACAGCTGCCAATATCACCAGTCAATAAATGATGAATTTGACCATAATCAAATGCCGTTTGGCTACAGTGTAATAATGGAGTGAAGGTTGGCTTATTTGGATTGTTGAGCACTTGCTGACGATGTTTTATTTCATCTTCAGTTTGAATAACCCCTTTACCATCGGCCAGCTCTTGGTCGGTAAAGAAGCCTGCACAGCCACCATCCATTTTTAGGATCATCTTGTCGCCTACGAAACACTCGTAAGAGAAAAAGAATAATAACGTGTCGCCATTGCTGGCAAAGTTATTGATTTTAATGTCGTAACGCAGTGTGTCGCCGCCACGAGGTAAATCGGCTAAAAAGGTCAAAGTACAATCTAATAAGCGATAAACCCGCTCGCCTTTGTTTTCAAAATCAATGCCTAAATAACTGATCAACATTAAATCGCACTGGCCCGATTCTACCGCGACAGCCCAAGGGGTTTGACCATCCACCAAATACGGGGCATCGACGGGGATGTCGTATTCTGTAGTCATTGAACACGGTTTGTATTGATTCATGGTGGCATCGAGTTTAGTGACGCGTGACACCAATAAATAATCTGTGGTCGGTAAGCGAACTCGGCGCGAGTAACTGTCGATAATGGCGTAATCTGAGCCAAATACTTTAGCGATATCGCCTTCGGCATATTCAACTAAATCAGCGTAATTCCAAATACACGGTTTATTCGCCGGAATAGGTGCAGTGTAAGCGGGCACACAAGCATGATTAGGTTGGATTAACCTGGCAGGGCTAATGGTTTCACTCTTAACCGCGGTTTGTACTGCAGCATTAACGGCATAAGTATTAGCCGCCGGAGACGCGACTTGAGTCGCAGTTGGCTGATGGCTAAAACCAGCCAATTGAGATCGTAATAAACTGTCGGCTACTTTCAAGCCTGCATCTCGGCTGGCTAAATAAGCTAAATGTGCTTGTTGTGCTAACCACTGATTTTGTTGGAATGCCGTTAAATGTGCTGGTGGAATCGTATGATTTGTCATACTGGCAACCCTTGGCTGCTTTGGAATTGTTTTATCGGGCATATTTTCTGACATAAGAGGCTCGGCGATATTCTCGCTATTATTGACGCTAAGAGGGCTATTATCACCAATAGTGGGTGGCCTACTATCAATGGTATTGACTGCAGTAGGGGCGATATCAGCACATTGATTGATAATACTGTCGAGGGTATCAAGTGGGCTATCGATAATGTGTTGGTAAATATCGCGACCACCTAAACTGACTTGTTTAATTAAACTTAACTTACTGCCCGTGGCGAGTTGTTGAGTTAAATTATTACCCAGTCGAGCGTGCAATGCGTGTTGTTGCGCCGCAGAAACCGACAGATTAACTTGTGAGTATTGATTGTCGCTGCTGGTGAATACACTGGCATTGATAGACGGTTTGTCGATGTGGCGAGTTTGCACTAAACCGTGCAGCAAACTGGCCATGCCAGAAGCGGCAAATGTATGACCGAGAATATCATGGGCTTTACTCAATAATGGCGCTGAGCTGACCGCTGTAACAGCGTCAGTTAATCCTTGGGCAAACTGTTGACCTTGAGTCGATAATATACATTCCGGCGATTGGTTTAACTCAACAATGTCTGCCGATAATTCAGTTGGCAGTTGTGTTGGTAATTGTGTTGGTAATTGTGACAATGGCGTAAAGTTGACGCTATCGATACTGGCATAGCTGTCAAGCTGAGTGTGTGCTGCATTGGTTTGTTGCAGCACTAGTGCGCCAGCCCCTTCACCCACTAACCAATCTGTTGAACTTAATCCTTTGGCGTTAAGTTTTGCGGTATTGAACAACATATTTTCAATGCTGCCAGACAGGTCTACAGCGGCAATAATGATTGCATCTAATGGCTCTTGTAACGAGCCTAAAGCAAACAAGTTTTGCGCCACATCTATACAGCGGTTAACTGACTGTTCGCCCGCAGAAATCGTAAATGCTGGGCCGTTGAAATCCCATAATGAGGCTATCCGCGACGCCATAATATTGCCAATAAAACTGGTGTATTGGTTAAGCTTAGCGGCGTCGAGCACACTGTCCATCGCAATGGTTTCAAGGCTGTCATATTCTGTTGTAGATAATTGAATACCTTGAGCGTTAAGGCTTTGCGCTATTTGGCTGTGTAAGTTAACTCGACCGCGAAATTGATGAAGTTCGAGTTCGGTTTCCATGGCGACTAATACCGCGACTTTGCTGCCTGGCGTTAGCTTGGCATCGGCGATAGCTTCATCGGCAACTTTGATCAACAGTAGTTGTTGCGATATCAGGCGATCATCTTCATTGGGTGGCACTTTAAAACGCAAAAAATCAAAATCGAACCGAGCGATATACGCGCCTTGCGGCACTTGGGTGATGCCATATTGGGCTAATAGCTCAGGATGTTTATCTAAGCCTTTCCAGCGCTGAGTGGGTAGCGGGCTAAAGATGGCTTGTTTGGCGATGATTTTTTTCGCCAGTGCATCAATACTGCTGCATTGACCAAAATGCGCCGCCATGCCGGTAATGTGCATTGGCGTTTCTGCATCAACTAATACTGTGATGCGAGTTTGAGCGTTATTGTTCTGAGAATTATTATTTTGAGAATGATTGTTCAGCGTCTTGTCTGCGACGGCTTTAGCTTGATACGACTCAAGTAATAAATGGGCGTTACAACCGCCAAAACCAAATACCGATAAACCTGCATGACGGGCTTTATTGCCAACTTTATCGGGCCAAGGTAGCACAGCATTTGGCAAAGTCGCTTGGCCAAATAAGCCATTAGGTGAGGCGATAGGGGCACTGATATTAATACTCGGTGGCAACACGCCTTCACGCATCGCAAAAATCATTTTCATGATCCCCGGCATGCCTGCTGCGGTGAGTAAATGGCCTAAATTGGATTTTGCGGAACCAATTAATGGCGTGGCGCTACCTTGAAGTTTATCTTCAAAAAAACGTTCCATCGAGGTTAATTCAACTTTGTCGCCTAATGGTGTCCCCGTAGCATGACATTCAATCACTTCAATGCTGGCAGGGGTTATGCTTGGGTCGATTGCGGCGGCATCACGATAAGCGCGCTCGAATGCTTGCACTTGGCCTTTGCTGTTTGGGCTTAACACAAACTGGCCTTTACCATCGTTCGACAAGCCAATGCCACTGACCAAAGCGTAAATATGGTCGCCATCACGCTCGGCATCTTCAAGGCGTTTGAGCACTAATACCCCTGCACCTTCACCAGCGAACAAACCTTTACTGTTACTATCAAATGGGGCGGAAATACCGTGGTCTGGGTAAGCATGAAATATCGAAAAGCCCATATTGATAAAAAACGGATCTGCTCCCGACACCGCGCCAGCCAGCATCATGTCTGCTTTGCCGGTATGCAAGTAGTCGCAGGCCAATTTTAATGCGTAAACCGAACTGGCACAGGCGGCATCTAAACTTAGCTGCGTACCACCTAATCCCAAAGCATCGGCAACAATTTTAGAGGCGTTATGGGCAATGGCACCATTACGTAAGTTAACCGTTTTAGGCGCTACATTATTATTGTTATTGGCATTTTCTGCGGTATTGATTTGCGATGCTTGATTAAACGATTGCAGATTAAAGTTTGGCTGCTGGAGTTTAGTCTGTAAGGCTTTTTCGACCGCGCTGTGATAAAGCGGCACAAATAGCTCGTTAGACTTGGCTGTAGGGAACGATAAAGTGCCCATGACAATGCCGGTGCGTTGCAGCACGTTATGACTAAGGTCAATACCTGCGTCGGTTAACGCATTTCGCGCGGTGTCGGTTGCCCACAAGAAACTGTCATCCAAACCAGTAAATGCCTCGGGCTCAATACGATACCCTTGAGGGTTAAATTGAAAGTCTTGAATGTAGCCGCCTTTATCACAATAAAAACGGTCCGACTCGCCTTGTACACCCAAGTAGTCACTCGGTGAAGCATTGAGTTTGCTAGCACTGATTTGGCTGCGTGAATCTTTTTTGTCTAATAAGTTTTGCCAAAATTTAGCGGGAGTATCCGCGTCGGGATACTGATTGGCTAAACCGACAATGGCTATTTTAGGGGTGGCTTGAGAACTCAATGAGGTTCTCCTTCTAATGATGTTTCACTGCAACGAGACGGTGGTGAGCCGTCGGCTATTGCCGTCTGCTGAGATAATGAGTTAATTGCATCGTCAAGGCTGCGAATAAAGGGGGTTAATGACATCGGCACGCGATGCGCCATTAATTGTCCCAAACACTTGAGTAAACTGCTGACATCGTCGCCGCCTTTGGCATTAACGGCAACGGCCATCGCTGGGGACGTATACGTATTGCCACTCTGAGCATTGATTTTGTCAATTAAGGTGGTGGTTTGTCTATCGGCTCCGACTTCTACAAATAATCGACAGCCTTGATCTCGAGCATTGTGGATTAATTGAGTAAAATCTAACTGATGACAAAAAGTATCGGCAATCGATTGTGCAATAGCGTGTGAGTCTAACGTGACAGGCGCAACTTGAGCCGCCGAGATAAACTGCAATTGCTTGGGCAAATTTGCCAACAGCGGTTGCAGATAAAATTGCCGTACATGGTCGGTAATATTCAGTGCCGCTGGTGTATGCATTGCCGTAATTCGATTGGCTGCAATACCTCGTTTACCTGCTTGTTTTAACAATGCTTTACAACTGGATTCACAACCTGCGATAACACATGTATCGCCTTGAATGATGGCAATATAAGCACGCGGGTAATCCGCTAAATGGGGCGTGAGTTCGTCAATGCTGGCTCGAGTCACAAAGCTGTTCCACACAATGGTTTCGTCATCGGCTAATTGCCATTGTTGACGAACGCAGCGAAGCTCGCCTGAAATATCTTGGGTAAAGATACTGCTGTTTTGGGTTGCCTCAATCATAGTGTGTGGTGCTTGCCAAACATCTAGACTCGCCCACATGGCCGCTTCGCCCATGGAGTAACCCAAGGCAAACTTGGGTTCAATGGCAAATTCTTGCTGCAACAGTTTGGTTAACACATAACTGGCGCCCACACCGGCAATGGCTAATTGGCTCAAACTCATCTGTGCGGCATGGTTTTTATCTGCCGCATAAATAAACTCGGTTTGTAGCATCGATTGCATGTCACCTTGGTTTTCGAGTTCGGCATACACATTGGGGAAAACTAAGCCCATTTGACTGAGCATGTTTGGATACACAGTACCGACGCCAGGATAGACAAAACTCAAACCATGATCACCCAGCGGCGCGGAATAAAAACAACTGCCAGCAGGGGTTTTATATTCTATCGATGGCTTATCGCTAACGTCTGACTGAAGATAAGTCGACATCGTTGCCAACATCGCATTAATTTCTATGATTAATCCGTTACGATTCTGCGCCATTAACACTAAAGCTAGGGGCGCATCCGTTTGATAATCGGCCAATGTACTTTTGATAAGTGTAAGTAAGCTTAAATCGTCTGTCGCCAAATTTACCTGCGCAGAGAAAGCTATCAGTTTAGTGTGCAATTGCACCAATGAAGTGGCACACAGTGGCAGCCATAAACGTTGGGGGTTAACCAATTGCTTTGAGGCGACTAATGCACGTCCTTGGGTCAAGATCATTGCCTGAACACCGTTGGCACTTGGGTAACATAACGCTGCAACTCTGCTTTGATGAAGTGGGCTAAACCAATACTGGCTGTTGACCTTGTCCTGTGTTGGTATACAACGACTGGCGATAGACTCTACTAGGGTGGTCATTGCGGTTAATGCAGTTTGTGCATTATTGGCAGTATTGGATTTTGCATTGCCATCTAACGCGACAATCTGCGGTTGAGTATGTAAACGTTTTGCATGATTCAGCGCCAGTGTTATTGCTTCAGCCTGATTGCTAGCAAGTGCAACACCATTGAGATAAGCGTGCGCATTGACGCTATTTTTCGCGGCAAGTAACCCCGGCATTATCCACAACCGATCGGCAATATTGATCATTTCATCTGTAGTGGATGATAGCCGCTCTATGCTGTGTAATAACGCCAGTTCAAAACCGTCGCCACGCTGAGTATCAATCGTAACGTGGTGCTCATTAACCGAGTCGATATTGGGTTTGCTGAGCAACAAAGCCAAGCGCATTGGCTTGGTTTGTTGCTGCAAAATACGCTCACTAATGGATTTTAGCGCCATGTTATCTGTGGCTGTCACACTGTGTCCTTGTGTGATAGTTCTGCAGAAGCTTGATGTGGAATAAATGCCCCATTCAAACTCTTACTAATGGTCACTTTAGCATTGAGTATTTGGCAACTCAGGCGGCCGTCTTGATGATATAAACTCACGTTAGCCACTAGCATTCTGCCACTGTGTTTAACCACATCAAGTTGAATATAACCTTTATCACCATTTGCAAATGGCCAAGCTGTAACACACTCACCGGTTGTTGACGGTAAACTTGCGGCATCGTATTTCAGTCTTGCCCATACCAACATGGCTTGTAGTAGCAAGTCTTCAGCGAAAATTTGGCTACCACCTAATGCCGATGACGGTATAAAACCTTGGCAATCACTAGCATTAATGCTCGGCAATTGAACCTGACACAATAGTTGAGCGTCATCAAACGCCAACACTTGCTTAATGCCTTGCAAACGCGGGCCATGAAACAAGGTTCCGTTTTGGTATAATTCAGCGCCTGAATACAATGGTGACATGTTAGCCCATTGAGCCAAACTGCTGTCGCCAACAGTGGGTTTAGCAACATCAGTTGCCAATATTGCCTTATTGATCACCAATTGAGCTTGGTATTGCGGTTTCATGACTGCGCTTGGATCGTTTAACAAACGAGATGAGATCAGTGCGCTGATCCCTGCGTCTGTTTGCGTTAGTTCCAGTTGCAACAAATGTGGCTCATTGGTGTCAAAAATAACCCCTTTAAGCAATTTGTATTCAGCAATACTGACTGGCACATGACATAAAGTTTCTGCCGCATCACGCATCCATTGCATGGCGCATACCGTCGGTAATACCGGATTGCCAGCAATACAATGATCGCTAACAAAAAGCATTTCAGCCGGGGTTAATACTCGAGTCACCGTCTGACTGATAATATCAGTAGCTGATGACTCAATCGTAACTGCCTCAGTCGTAACTGCGTTAGCCGTAAATGCTTTAGTCACAAGTGTATTAGTAGCAAATGTCAGCGAACCCTTGGCAATAAGCAAAGCGTCCGCATTAAGCTTTTTTATAGCGTTATCCTGCTCTGATGAACCTTGCATATCAGAGCCAATAAGCAGTTGTGCTCCTTGTTGGCTTAATAAACTGTGAGCAAATAACTCGGCACCTGCTTGTAGCGGAATAACGTAAACGCCACGTTCAACAAACATTTTCTTTAATGCTGAGCTGACCATACCGCCATCCCAGGGGCCCCAATTAAAACTCATCACTTTAGCTTGCGGTAAAGTGTGCGCCAGTTTCAGTGCAGTTTTGTTGAGGATTTCATTCGACATAGCGTAATCACTCTGACCAGTATTACCGTAAAAACCGGCAGCCGATGAAAACAGCGCAATTAGCTTAATCTGTTGTGGGTCGAGTGCATTAATAATGCTAGCAAGTCCAGTTACTTTGGTGTGGTATACGCGGTTAAGTTCATCCAAGGTTTTATCTTGAATGTGCTTATCGGCTAATACGCCCGCACCGTGAATAACCCCATTAATGATTAATGAGTCGCCCTTGGCATTAGTCAGACTTTTAAGACTAGCCGCTACCGCGGTGGCGTCGCTGACATCCATCGAGACATACTGAGCACTGGCGCCAACCTTGCTGAAAGCACTTAACGCAGCATCTATTTCTAGGCTGCTGCTTATTGGCCATACGAGTGCATCAATCTGTTTTGGCGTCGGTTTGTTGCCTTGAGATTGAATATAAGCGATGGCAGCGGCTTTTAACTCAGAGGCTTTTTTGCCTTGTGCCCAAGCTGGTAAGTCTTTGCCAAAATGTTGGCTACGACCCGCTAACACAAAATGTGATTGGCATTGTTTGGCTAAGGTGAGGGCGCATTCAAACGTTACGCCTTTTGCGCCGCCGGTAACCAAAATAGTGTCATTTTTGTTTAGACTTGCTGGTGCAAACTGTTCGCTAGCGTTGCCGGTAACTAAGGTGACTCGACCTTGATTACTGATCCCCACTTCATTAATGCGATCCGCGCTAGCATTGGCACCATCGATATCAAATAACTCAGCAACGATGGCATCGGCAAAGCTTGTAGTATCAATATTGTTGGCAATGTCTAATGCGCGGCAAAACACCTGTGGCCATTCATGGCTTAGGGTTTTGCTTAGACCAGATAAGGCTGCTTGGTTAAGCTCTGCTGTTGCTAGCTGAGTATTATCAAGATAACCAAATCCACCGTCTAAACGGCTCACGGTAAAGTAGCATAAACGCGAAGCTTGAGTTGGTTTGGCAAACTCAGCGTGAAGATGCTTAGCCCATAAAAACGCGTTGTCGACAGCGGCTTTTGCTGCAACAGTGCACGACATTAATTCGCTGCTGTTAGCGGTAGCTTGCGGCTGTAAATGAATAAAGCCCGCAATGGCATGTTCAGCGCCCAAGTCGGCCTTAATATCGGCAATCACTTGTGCAATTTGGGCATCATCAATGCTGCTCAAGGTGTAACTTTTAATATCACTGCTTAAGGGTGAATGTGCCACGGTAATGGTTTGTGGGTTACGAATAACGGCGACGGTTAATCCCTTTGCATTTAGCTTTTCAGCCAGTAAACCTGCATTGTGGCCATCGTCTGTGATGACAATACAAGAGTCTGTTGAAAAGCAATCTGCGAGTTTATCCGCCGCTGGTAACTTTTTTAGCGCTACCTCGCTGTGCGGCGGTAATGCCGCGGTGTTAACGTCAACCTTGTTTGCAGTTGATGTTGGTGCGACCGCCGCAATAGCGGTTGCTGCAGGCAATTTGGTTTGCATGTAACTAACGATTTCACCTAGGGTGCGACATTCGGCTAAATCTTCTGGGTTCAGCTTAGGTAAGCCTGGAAGCTCATCTTGCACAGTACCTAAAATCTCGACGCGTTTGATTGAGTCGATACCTAAATCTGCTTCCATGTCCATGCTCAGTTCAAGCATTTCAGCAGGGTAACCGGTTTTGTCGGCTACCACTGACATCATGGTGCTTAAAACGGTATCAGCACTTAAACCTGTTGTTGCTGGAGCAGATACTGGAGCCTCAGTGTTGGCTGCAGGCAGTTTGGTTTGCATGTAGCTAACGATTTCGCCCAAGGTACGACACTCGGCTAAATCTTCTGGGTTGAGTTCAGGTAAACCTGGTAGTTCGTCTTGCACTGTGCCTAGAATTTCAACACGTTTGATTGAGTCGATACCAAGGTCGGCTTCCATGTCCATGCTCAGTTCCAGCATTTCTGCAGGGTAACCGGTTTTGTCGGCTACTACTGACATCATGGTGCTTAATACTGTATCAGCACTCAAGCCCGAAGTTGCAGGTGCAGATACAGTTGCTACTGGAGCCGCAGTGCTGACTGCTGGCAGTTTAGTCTGCATGTAGCTGACGATTTCGCCCAAGGTACGACACTCGGCTAAATCTTCTGGATTCAGTTCAGGCAAACCTGGTAGCTCGTCTTGCACTGTGCCTAGAATTTCAACACGTTTGATTGAGTCGATACCAAGGTCTGCTTCCATGTCCATGCCTAGTTCAAGCATTTCAGTTGGGTAACCGGTTTTATCGGCAACTACTGCTAACATGGTGCGCTGGACGCTTTCTGCACTTAAGCCTGTTGCTGGCGCTGCAGATGCAATTGGTGCTGCAGCCACTGTGCTTGCCGCTGGCAATTTGGTTTGCATGTAGCTAACGATTTCACCCAAGGTGCGACACTCAGCTAAATCTTCTGGGCTCAGTTCAGGTAAGCCTGGAAGCTCATCTTGTACTGTGCCTAAAATTTCCACACGCTTGATGGAGTCGATACCAAGGTCTGCTTCCATGTCCATGCCCAGTTCAAGCATTTCAGTTGGATAACCGGTTTTATCGGCAACCACAGCTAACATGGTACGTTGGACGTTTTCAGCCGTTAAGCTTGTTGATGCTGGTGCAACAGCATCTACCGATGTTGATCCTGTTGACGCTACAGCAACCGTGTTCGCCGCTGGCAATTTGGTTTGCATATAGCTAACGATTTCGCCCAAGGTGCGACACTCGGCTAGATCTTCTGGGCTCAGTTCTGGTAAGCCTGGAAGCTCATCTTGTACTGTGCCTAAGATTTCTACCCGCTTGATTGAGTCGATACCAAGGTCTGCTTCCATGTCCATGCCAAGTTCAAGCATTTCTGTTGGGTAACCGGTTTTGTCTGCGACCACATTGAGCATAGTGTCTAACACTTGTTGCTGTGTTAGTCCGGCTGTTGGTGCAGAAACCGCTGCTGAGCTAACTTGCTGAGCGACAGGAGCTTGAACAGGTTGACTGGCTGTTGGTTGAGGTTGAACCGCTTGAGCTGTATGAACCTGAGCTGGAGCAATTGGTGCTACCACTGGCGAAGGTGTCGTTGTGGCTTGAGCAACTTGGTTTGGCTGTACAAACGCAGGCTGTACTGATGGAGCAGGTACAGATACTGTTGCTTGTATTGAAGGTGTTACCGTTTGCCCTTGCAACATGGCTAATGCGGCTTGGTTTGCTTGTGCTTGCTGCGTTAAAAATTGGGTATGACTTTGCAATGTTTGTGCTTGATGCTGGTGGAACATCTCCATCGAACGTTGCAAGCTTTCTGGAATGGCTAATCCCGATGACGCCATTTGTGCTTGGGCTGTCATCAGGTGAGCAAACGTGTCGCCATATTGCTGTGGTATGGCTAAAAACTGCTGATGTAATTCAGCTGTTTGTTGCTGCGCAGCAAAAAATGCACCGATACTATCGGCCGACGCTGGCACACTTGAGCTAACCGGTTGAGCTTTAGCTACAGGAGTCGTTGCCGCTAAAGGTGCGTCTACTACAGAGGCTTGAGCTTGTGCTGATGTTGCAGGCACTTCAATGTATTCAGTTTTAATGACTTCTTTTTCCACAATCTTTTCCACAACTTTCTCGACAGGCACTTCCACTGTCTGGCTGGTAACGGTGCCGGTTTGCAATGACTTTTGCATTTTGGCTTGAGTGGCCGGACTAATATAATTACTCGCGGTTAACTTAACGTTCATCGGTGACACTTTTGCAAGCTCAGCGATAGGAGCTTGATATGGATCAACCTCGGTTAATGCAACACCTAATACTGCAAGCTGACAAGCCGCTTGGCGTAGTTGAGTGTCGCTATTGCCTTTAGGATTTGGGTTCAAGCTCACTACACTGACTGACTCTGCTTTATTGCCTAAGGTCGCCTCAACCAATTTTTGGAGGATGTTTTTAGGACCAAACTCAACAAATACACGAGCACCAGCATCATACATGGCATTTAGTTGCTCGCTAAAACGAACCGATTGCAACATATGTTCACTAAATACTGCTTGGATTGCTTTAGCATCGTTAGGATGTGCTTTACCTGTGCCATTGGCATAAAGGCTTAGTTTTGGCTTAGCAAATTTAATCTTATTGATTGCCGCAGCAAACGGCTGCTGCGCATGTGCCACTAATGGAGTGTGGAACGCACCAGAAACCGGCAGGGCGATTGCTTTAAAACCAAGTTCAGTGGTGATAGCTTGTGCCGCTAGGGTACATGACGCTGTTGGGCCTGCAATAACCAGTTGGGTTGGTGCATTGTAATTAGCCACCTTAACGCCTTCAAATGCACTAATGCACTGTTCAAGCTTTTCAACTCCGTTGTCAACAGATTGAGCTGGGACAATAATGGCGTACATTACGCCAGCGTCTTGATCTTTAGGTGTTGCCGCCATTGCTTGGCCACGAGCAAAGGCCAATTGGTAATAATCAGCTTGGCTAATGACGCCTGCTGCACATAATGCTGACAGTTCACCAAAACTATGGCCAGCAACCATATCGGCTTTAAAACCTGCTTGAGTCAATAATGCATATTGGCCCATGCTGACCGCGCCAATAGCACTCTGGGCATTGGCGGTATTGGTTAATGCGGCCTGTTGTGCGGCAATGTCTTCGGCTTCAAAAGCAGGATTTGGGTACATAATTTGCGATAGTGGCGTTTGTTTATGTTGGGCAAACACCTTGTCTGCTTGCATCAGTTGTTGACGCATTTCTGGATACAAACAGGCTAAATCGGCGCCCATGTTCAGATATTGTGCCCCTTGCCCAGCAAATAGTGCTGCCACTTTATGGCTTGCCGATTCAGGATGAATCAATGCTGCTGCGCGATAACTGGTGCCAGAAGGCAATTGCCAGCTGTCGGCAGTATTCGAGCTTAACTGCGCAAGTGCCTGAGTCAGCTGAATGGTTAAGTCTGCTAATGAAGCAACCACTAAGCCTATACGTGCTGCACTAGGGGCGATGGTATTCAAGGCAAAACGTTTACCTAAATCGGCTAACACAATTTCTTGGCGATTTTGCTGTGTGGTATCAACAGCCTTAATTTCAGTTTGCAGTGCAGTTAATTGAGCCTGTAATGCGGCTTTATTTTCAGCATGGATCAATAGACTTTGTGGTACTGAACGTTGACGATACTTATCGCCTCGAACATGTTCTTGGCGGTATTCTTCCAACACAATGTGGAAGTTAGTGCCACCAAAACCAAAGGCACTAATACCCGCTCGGCGTGGCGTATTGTCTGCTCTTGGCAACCATGGACGGGTTTCAGTGTTCAAGTAAAATGGCGAGTCTTGAATGTTTAATTTTGGATTTGGTTTACTGACGTTAATGGTCGGCGGCAACACTTTATGATGCAAAGCCAGAGCCGCTTTAATCACACCAGCGGTTCCTGCGGTTGATTTAGTGTGACCAACTTGCGATTTAACTGACCCAAGGGCAATGTGCTGTTGAGTGTCATTACCGTCGGCAAACACCGATTTTAGGCCATTGAACTCCGCGACATCACCTGCTGCAGTACCAGTACCATGGGCTTCAATTAAGCCAACAGTGTGCGGTTCAAAACCAGCATCATCATAAGCGCGTCTTAATGCTTTTGCCTGGCCTTCAGGGCGCGGTGCATAAATACTTTTAAACTTACCGTCTGATGATGAGCCAATACCTTTGATAACAGCATAAATTCGGTCACCATCACGCTCGGCATCATCAAGACGTTTAAGCGCCATCATGCCAATACCTTCACCAATCATCATGCCTTTTGAATCAATGTCAAAAGGTTGAATGGTGTCGTTGGTAGTAAATGCGGGTGTTTTTGAAAAGCTCATGTACATCGAAGGCGAGTTATCGGTACATACGCCACCCGTGATCATCATGTCACTGCGGCCTTCAACTAATTCTGTAATCGCCATGCGCATTGCCGCTAAAGAACCTGCACAAGCCGCGTCAACGACACAATTCATGCCGCCTAAATCAAAGCGGTTAGCAATACGCCCAGCGATAACATTGCCGAGCGAGCCTGGAAATGAGTTTTCTTCCCAGTGAATGTATTGATCCTGAAACTTCTTGATCAACATCTCAGTGTCTGCATCACTTAGACCACTATTTTTAAATACTTTTTTGAGTATTGGGTACTGTAAGCGACCGCTAAGACTGTGATTGATTTTTTGACCACCGCCGACGCCTAATGTAATACCGATGCGATCGGTATCGTACTGTGCATCAATACCTGCATCGGCCAACACTTCTTTGGCAACCACTAACGATAAAAGTTGCGAGGTGTCTGTTAGTTCGAGGATATTAGGTGGCAAGCCAAATTCCATTGGATTGAAATCGACTTCAGGTAAAAAACCACCGCGTTTACAGTAAGTTTTATCGGCCATTGATTTATCAGAATTGTAGTAATCTTCAGTATTCCAATGGGTTTCTGGGACGTCGATAATCGCATCAATTTTTTCGCTAATTAAATCCCAAAATTTGTTTAGGTAACGTGAGTTAGCAAAAATACTCGCCATACCGACGATCGCGACAGGCATGTCTTTCAAGCGTTTGTTTAAACGCTTGTCTTTATTACTGGATTGGCTCATTTGAGTCTCCGTTTGATAACTGAGGTTCAGTTATCTGGTGTTGGGATCCAGCTGCATCAATGGTGCTGGTGGATACTGCGGCTGGTTGACTTACTCCAGGAAAACGAGCAAGAAAAGTGTGATAGTTCCGAACCAATAACTTTCGTAAATGAAATGGTCCTTGTTTTAAGACATGCGTTATATAGCGATTACTCGCTTGAGTATGGCTGTCTTGATAAATATCGAGGTAAACCCAGTCAGACTTAAAATCGACTCCAAGCAAAACAGAATAGGCTTGCTGTTTTGTTAATTGAGGAGGAATACTTAACGACACTACTTGCACTACGTTGTCCGGATCTGGACTTGGTAGGGCCAAGGTATCGGCTAAGGTCTGTGGGTTAACGGTATAGGTTTGAATATCTGCTCCCTGAGTAATAGGCAGCTGATTGAAGAATTTTTCTGGCACAAAAGGGCTGTCAAATTCGTCTAGTTTAGAGACCCCAAAACGCTTTAAGCAGCGGGCAAGACCGGAGCGAGAGACATTGGGATTGATAAATTCTTGGGTGACTTTTAGCAGCCTATCTAAAGGCATTTTTAATTGATAACGCAAGCCCAGCATCACGTACTCTTCCATTGGGGATAGTGTCGTGTTGAGTTTGTGCGGGGTATTTGGGGTGTTATCGATTGAGTCACGTTTACGCCACTTACGTACTGTGGCTTCGCTGATATTGAGGATTTTAGATAATTGACTGACGCTGTAATCGGATTGCTGAATAAATTGACGCATTTCAGGTGTCGTAGTCGCATTACGGTGATGGACCGTTTTTTGGCGAGGTTTACCCTTGAATAGACCAGATTCTAAATGTGTAATTATCTTTTTTGTCATCTAGACCGGGATTCCAAATAATCTATTGGGACTTTAGCGCATTTAAACTTACCGATACTTACTTAAGTCATACTTAAAGAAGTTAAAAATTAGTCTAAATATCCATTTATGCTTTTTTTAGCACAAAGCACATTACCTGAGGTTTCACTCCGATACAATCACCCGAGACTGAAAACAAGATGTGAGGTGTAAAAAATGATTATCTGAGGAATGTGTCAAGGCCTCTCAAGATCTAAAACTGCACTAAATTTACCTTATTTGGCGATTATTTTGTCAGTTAATCATTTGATACATTTCCTTAAATAAAAAGCAGGCAATAAGATAACTTATTACCTGCTTTTATGATGTGGGAAAGTTTATTTTCACCACTCGTTATATGGGGGATATTTGACAAAACTCTCGCAGCATCGGTCTTATTGAGGTAATTTAGATGTATTATCGTTTAATAGAGTGTTATGTATTTTTAATGTCGGTCATGTCCTCAGCAACTCAATCAACGACACCATTAGCTGTTCAATCAGCCACTCGATCTACAGGGCTTTCTCAGCCCTATGTTTATTTTGTGCCGCTTAATGGGGCGCTATCACCTGCTGGTTATGAAGCGGGTTTAGCATTAGGTTGGTTAACTGATGACGAGGTCGCTAAAGTGAGCCGTTATAGGAGCGTGTCGGCGCGCAATAATGGTTTACAAGTACGCTTAGGGCTTCGGGCTGTGTTATCACTTCATAGTGAACTAAAGCCCAATGAGTGGCGTTTTAATTACGGTGCTAAAGGTAAACCGGCACTAACACCAGATTTGTTGGCGAAAACAGGGCTGCATTTCAATTTAAGTCACAGCGGTGAGTGGTTAATGGTTGGGATATTAATTGCTTCCAATGCCGAACAAAAAAATGAGCCAACGAGTGAAGATGCAAGTAACGAGTGGGTATGTCGTCCTCAGCAAGCTATTTGCTTTGGTGTCGACATTGAACGCGAGCGCAGCAGTACTGATATAGTGCCCATTTTGAATCACTATTTTACCGAAGCAGAAACCAACACCTTGTTGCAATTGCCCGAGGAATTACAACGACAACGTTTTTTTGATCTGTGGTCTGTAAAAGAATCCTACATTAAGGCGCGTGGACTTGGATTAGCGTTATCACTCAAGTCATTTAGTGTTGATTTTAGTCGTTCACAACAGTGTCATATCCCGCTACAGTTGATTGATAATGGCAGTAAGCCAATCGAGTTACATAAGCTAGTAAAGCTGAAGTTCACTGATAGTAAAGAGCCTGCCGCAAGCGATTTTAGTTGGCAAACGGTGATGGGACGACTCGATGAAGAATACCGTTTTGCAGTGACTTTGGGGTTGGCTAGCTCAGCAGCTTCTACCTTGGCAACTGAGTCATACTCCATTTACAACACGTTATCGTGTACTCAATTAAGCCTTGATGATTTGCTGAATGTATACAAGGAGTCTTAACCAAAGCAGAGCTTTGGCTAAGACTCAAGTGAGTGCCAGTTTTTAAACCTTGCCAACATAGGTAACATCAATACAACCAACATGGCACAGCCCATCCCAAAACCGCTAGCATCGAGCCAATCAGCCCATCATTCACGTAAATATACAGTCATTCGATTAGTTTAATGGCACAATTTCAAATTGGTCATTGAACTGCACTAAGGTTGAGGCGATTTTGCCAAAAGCTTGTTTGTCGCCGGTCATGTTAGCTTTACCTTTTTGTAGCAATTGTTTTAATGATGTTTTACCTAATAACATGTTGACCATATCCGTTTTGGCAATCGTTAATGTGGCGTCGGCAGGTTGTGGGCTGTCAACAACAATATTGTTCAAGTTTCCATGGCTAAGCTCTACGAATATGGTTGTTTCAACGTCACCTTGTTTAGTTTTAGTGACCACATTTAAACTGACGTTTCCAAGTTTAGCTGCGGCTATGCTATCGACTTTTACGGCAAGAAAATCAAATAATGTAGCCACGTCCATTTCACCCAACACATCAGCCGATGCCGACTTAGGTGCGCCTGGTTGAATACCCACGCGTAACTCTTGTGCGCCAGTTAAATAGATGTTTCTCCAACCTGCGCCTTCAGCTTGATAACCCAACTGCTCATAGGCATCGGCGAGTAAATCACGTGCCTGTTGATGACTAGGCTCCGCCATCACGACTTTGTTTAATACAGTGGCAACAAATCGGTAATCACCTTGGTTAAAGTCCGCTTGTGCTTTTTCAACCACTTTGTTGGCACCGCCCATGTATTCAACAAACTTAAGCGACTCTTTTTTGGTGGGTAAGGGATTCAGATTGGCAGGGTTCATATCGAAATAACCCAGATACATATTATAAACTGCTTTGGCATTATGGCTGTAAGTACCGTGATAGCCATTGGTGTACCAGGTTTGCTTAACCTCTTGCGGAATAGTATCCATGATCGCATCGCCAATATCTTGTAATACTACGCCTTGGTTAGCTAATCGTAATGATTGGTTATGGACCAAACCATAGTTATCGCGTTGCATTTTAAGGTAAGTATTTACTTGTTTGTTGCCCCATACCGGTGCTGAATGCGATGCAAAAAGCACTTCAACATCTTGGCCGAACGAGCTGATCATTTGGTTAATATTTTTAGACCACTTAAGTGCATCGCGTACTTTGGCACCTCGTAGGGTGTAGATATTGTGCATACCATCGTAGGTAAGCTCTGCCGTCGATAACGCTTTTTTTGACGGAATATAGGTCACCATTTCACTTGCTGCTTCTGTACCAGACACGTCCATAAAGACCATTTCTAGGCCATCAATGACCAGAGTTTCCCATGGTCCTTGTTGATTAATTTCATAATCTGGTTTTACGTAAGTGATTTCGCCTTTTGATAATCCTTTTGCCAATGCTGCATCAATAATACCGTGATTATTTTTACCCAGTGTTACGCCATATTGGTAACTGGCTCGGCGACTCATGGCATTACCTGCAAGCACATTTTCGTCTACTATTTCAGCGGTAATATTATTTGAACCGTACACTTTCACGTCAGGATATAAGTTTTGAACCCCGCGCGCTCCACCAAAGTGATCTGCATGACTGTGGGAATAAATCATTGCTACAATGGGTAAGTTGTTGCCTTCTGGTAAGTGTTCAAAAGCAAATTTTAGTGATTGCTCTGCGGCTTCTTTTGTTAACAGTACATCATAAATAATCCAGCCAGATTTACCGCGCACCAAGGTCATATTCGATAGGTCAGTGCCACGAATTTGGTAGATACCATCAGTCACTTTATATAAACCGTTGGGTACCATATTAAGTTGTGCTTGACGATAAAGTGATGGATTGACTGAGTCTGGGTATTGCTCGCTGATAAAGCTAAATTCTGCCCGTAAAATGTCAGCGGTTACTTGGTCGAACTCAGCAATTTGGTTTCGACTAAAGCGGTCAAGAGCTGTTTTATCGTTAAAGTTAAGGCCTTTTGCAACTTCGGCATTATGCGCCGCCGTAACGGGTGTAGCAGGCTTGCCTGAATAGTCGACACTAATGTGGTCGTGTTGATGTTGAGCTGCAAATACAGTGAATGGAAGTGTCGTTAGCATTGAAATGGCTATGAGGGATTTTTTCATCAATTAGTTATCACCCTATGTGTATATAAAATGTAAAAAGATGAATTTATCTTAGTGGCTAAACATCAAAAGATAACTATAGCTAAATGGTGGTAATGCATTTATGTTGTGAATGTATAGGGAATGGATAACGTATTAGTAATGTCGCTAAAGCCAGTAAGTGGAAATCTTGGTTTAAAAGCATGGAATAAACAGAGCAGGGCGATGGAGCCAACATGGGTGATGAAATAACCAATAAGCTAGGTCAGCAAGTCTATAACAAACTGCCCATGCTGGATTTAAACTTATTGCGGGTATTCTGTACTGTGTGTCAGCATTCGTCTATCACTCGTGCGGCAGAGCAGTTAGGGTTAACGCAGTCATCGGTCAGTAATGCGATTAACCGTCTTAAGCATGCTCTGGAATGTGAATTGTTTATTCGTGTCGGTCGTGGTATTGAGCCAACAGCCATCGGAACTCATATTTTTGATACTGTACAACCTATGCTTGATACCATTGAACAAACGTTAATGGGGATTAAAGCGTTCGATCCTAGTACCTCTAAACGGGTGTTTACCATTTATGCTAATGAAGCTGTTATCGATTTGTTACAACCGCAGTTAGATAACGCATTAGCGCATTTGTCTGTCAGGGTGGTGCTACGCAACTCACCTGTTTTTGAGGCTGAGCAGTTTCAAGATTTGCAAATGCAAAAAGTGGATTTGGTCATCGATATCGTGCCACCAAAACTGAAAATGTTTAGTTGCCAAAAAGTTGCACAAGAACGAATAGTCTGTGTGGTACGCCAAGGCCATCCGGTGATAAAAAACCATCTAAGTCGAGACGACTATTTTGCCGCCGAACACGTTATGTATCGATTTCATCGCGACAATATGCGTGTGGCGGACATTATTGCTAACGCACCTTTGCCACAACGAACTTTATACAGTGAGCAGTCATCTTTATTAAGTATGCTGTCGTTGATCAGCAAGTCTAACGCGATTGGTATTGCCCCTTATATTTTCACCCAAAACTACGCTGAGTTGTTTAAACTGACGTTACTTGAACTACCTTTTGAAACTCGTCCAATCGATTTGTACAGCATTTGGCCAACTAAGCATGCGTTAGACAAGTCGTGTATTTGGTTAAGGAAAACCATCGTTGAGTTAATAGAAAAGGCTTATAACCTCTCAACTTAGGGTTTTATATCGCGCGCTGTAAATAAGACTGTGAGCCACAGCAAACTGCCAATAAAAAAGCCAACCTGATTTAGGTTGGCTTTCATGTTTTTTCAGCTAGTAACCATTGGCGATGATGAATCGTTCACATCATCAATCGCGATTATTGTCTGGCTAAGCGATTTGATTCAGGTGGGTTTTCAAAGTCGCTGCGGTATGGATTGATGTCTAAGCCACCACGACGCGTGTAACGTGCGTAAACGGTTAACTTAGTACACTGGCAGTATTTTTTTAAGTCGACAAAAATACGCTCAACGCACTGTTCGTGAAACTCATTATGCTGACGGAATGAGATTAAATAGCGCAGCAATTTTTCACGATCAATTTTAGGGCCTTGATAACGGACCATTACGCTGCCCCAATCGGGTTGCGAGGTGATTAAACAATTAGATTTCAATAAGTTTGAGTTCAGTGTTTCTGCCACGTTTTTATCAGGATCTGTACCACCGATTAAATGGTCTGGATTAAATTCGTACTCGGTTACTTCAATATCCAAGTCATCAATACACGTACCCGGCAAATCAATAATTCGTTCAAGATTAAAATGCTTAGGTTCGATGACTTTTACGGTCACTTCGCCTTCAGCACAAGCGGCTAAATCGCGGCTTAAGGTTTCTTGTACGGCTTCGACACTGTCAAACTTAGTTTGGTTAAAACTATTTAAGTACAGTTTAAACGATTTAGATTCAATCAAATTGACACTGTTGATATCTAACTGAACTTCCAAAATGGCAACAACAGGCTTGCCTTTAGCATTAAGCCAGGACAATTCATATCCGGTCCAAATATCGGTACCGTGAAAAGGGAGTTCACCACTTAATTCAATAGCATCTCGGTTAAGTTTACGTGGAACCCCTTGCAGCAGTGACGCGTCATACTCAGCTTGATAAGCAGTTGCTTGGCCTAATGTAAGGCCTTTTAATGCTGCTGCATCACTATAAGGGTCGTGATTGTGTGTCATCTAATCGGTTTCCGTGTCAAAATATGGTTTTATTATAAACTACGAGTGGCTTAAGTGTCTTGTTCATCTGCATTAGATTGCTTTATAAAAAATTATCTTAAATCTTATCAAGATACGCTATCTGAATTTCCGCGCTATTATCCTTTGGGCGAAGACTCAATATGTATTCAAGGTACATTTAATGCGGACACTGATGATACCGTGTTCTGGCAGCCTGTTAAACGTGACAATGTCGCTGACTTTAGTAACGTGGAGCATGCATTAAATATTCAATTACACCAAGATATTCATGCATTTTATGGCCAATATTTTTCAGCGCCATTACCGTTTACTGCATCATTTGGTGACGGTGAATTACTCCAAGCATGGAATCAAGATGACTTTGAAAATTTGCAACAAAATGTAATTGGTCATTTGATCATGAAGAAAAAGCTTAAACAACCAGCAACTTGGTTTATTGGTGTGTTAGGCGAAGGCGACGAAATGCTGACGGTAAACAATGACGATGGCAGTGTGTGGATTGAAATTCCTGGTGAAAAACAGCGCACTAAATTAGCCGAATCATTGACCGAGTTTTTAGAAAACCTATCTCCGATGATAAAACCGCCATCAAAACCCGTCGAGGAATTACCTCATACGGTAGATCATCCAGGGATTTGGCAACGCATTAAAACCATGTGGGATTATTTGTTACGTAAAAAGTAACCGCATGAAGCATTGAAGTGCCATTTTAGGGGGCTTCAATGCGTTCATTGAATGCAAACACGAGCATTCAAACACTCATCTTCCTCGTAACAACTGCCGCTTTTATGCTTCGCTTAGGTTATTGACTCTACACTCTACACTCTAAACTCTAGCGTTTGAGTGATTTTATCTATGCACGCTTGTTTATCCACAATCCATAATCCGTAGCTTACGGGCAAAACATCAACGCCAGCCCGTTTAAATAATTTGTAGGTTGTTAGCTCAAAAAAGTTAACCCAAGGTCCAGGGAAACCAATAAGATCAACAGCAATGTATTTGTCTGCATAACGACACAATAGGTCTATTTCGGTACCGGCAATGGTATACCCAGGCCAAGTATCAATATTGTACTGTGTTAATGCCTCTATAAGCTCTTGCTGAAATGTGTCTATCTCTGAGGTCACGCTGTGTTTGGCATTAAAGGTTGTTATAGAAGTAACATATTGGCGTAACAGGTTGTGTTCTGGTAATAACGAGTCGTCAATAGACAAATATATCAACTGCTTTTGACGTGCCCTGGTAATGGTGACGTTAAACACATCCGCTTTATTCAAATACGCAGCCGCACGTTTACTGTCGTTATCAATCGCAAACGAAATCAGCATGATATCCCGCTCTTCGCCTTGAAACCCAAACGGCGTGGCTGCACGTATGCTGTGTTTAATGACATCTGCTTGAGGGATCTTCTGCTCAATCAATGTGGCGATATATTCAGCCTGTGCGCTAAAAGGCGAGATAATCCCAATACTATGAGTGATGCCTGTTTGGGCATCTTGTGTTATTTGGTGTTGGATCTCTGCTAATAAACTCTGAGCTTCTTGTGGGTTAACGCCCGATGCGTCTCGAGTGCCTTCAACACGATGAAGGTGCAAATGGCCTGAGCTGGTGCAGGGGCGATGTTGCATGATTTTTAATTTAGATTGATAAAAAGACTGGTTACTAAAATGAATAAGCTCAGGCTTACTTCTAAAGTGTTCATCTAAAAATGCCAACTCTTGTGCGCTAGCTAATGTTTTTAACGCTAGATCTAAGATGGAGTTATCTCGATAACTGATGGCTCCTGGGCTGCTTTCGGGCACATTGTTTTTGGCAAGTAATTGAATTTGTTTGCTTCTGGCTAAAAAGGAATAGTGCTTTAATTGCTTAGTGTCGCCAACAATCAGTACACGTTTTGCACGGTATAGCGCAGGTAAGCAACTGCTAATATTGCACTGTGTTGCCTCGTCAATAATCACTAAATCAAACATTTCGCGATTAAGCGGCAATACTCTGTGTAGGCTGTTTAAGCTGGCGAGCCAGATGGGAAATGCAGCAAATAATGTGGTGTATTCTATTTTTTCAAATAACGCGAGTTGTTTACTAGACGTTCTACTGCGAATAGCTTGGTTAAAGGCCTGTAGCGATTTACGGTGCTGATTAACTAAAGTGGTTAAGTTATTCTTTTTTAGTGCGTTAAGATATTCAGCTGCCAGTGTTTCCCGCGTGACAGTGTGCTTGTTGATAGTGTTTAACGCATCCCATTGTCGATGCCATTGGTTTATTGACCCTTGGGTAAAAAACAAATAAACCCGTTTTAGCCATGTTGATTGTTGTGCTTGAAGTTTATGTAGGTGCAACCCACGGCTAATAGACCTGCGACTGAACGCCAGGAAACGTTTTTCCAGTTTTATCAGTAATCGTTGCAGCTTATTCAGTTCGTCTTCACATGCTTGCGGGTTTTGGCTTAAGTCATCGCTAAAGTATCCTGCGAGTAAGTCCGCGGTATAATCTTTTAATTGTTTTAAAAATGCTTTTTGTCCTGCGCGAATAGACACTTCGCCCAAGTTAAAATTACTCGCCAATTTAGCTGCAATCACATCAAGGGCTACGTCATTATTGGCCACAATAAGCACCGACTCACCGCGCGCCATATGTTCGGCAGCAACAGCCGCTATGGTGTAGCTCTTGCCCGTTCCTGGCGGACCAGACACGCAGCCTAAATCGGCATTGGCAGCGATATGAATAACTTTCTTTTGTGGCGTAGATAATAACCCCGGTAAAAAGTCATATTTAAGTATCGGCTCTCTGAGTCTTACAGCCTGTTTTTCAAACGTTTGGTTAAACAGCTTACAAATGGGAGCCGATTGCTCATTGGCGTTAATGATACTTTCTAATTCGTGAAGAACACCACGACTGCTCGAAGACCGCTCAACAAAAAGTAGCATCGAAATAGGTAACAAACGGGGTATTTTTTGGGTTAACGCTTTTTTAATGTCTTGGTGTTCGGCAAGTTTTGGATAGTTCAGTAATTCAAGCGAATGAATGTCTATGTGATTGTGATTAAAGAATGACGTCCAAAACGACGGTGAATGTACGTCTTCATTAATGAGCTGTTGTGATAGCTCATTATCTTCTGGTAGCAATTGCAGCAGCAGGGCTTCATTGATTTCAGTGTCTTCAGCTTGGGCCGCAAAATAGAAACTATGGTTATCTTGTTCAATGGTGGCTTCATTAAACAGTAGCGGCGAGACAACCGTTTTGAGCTCACCTTTTATGGTTACTTTACCGACAAATAGAAATCGTGCGTACAGCAGTATTCTTTCCCTTTGATACATCGCCACTCGTTTAAGCATTGGCTCGGCAAATTCTTGCGGGATAGGTAAACGAGGTAAAAAACCTTTACCTAGTTCATCTTGCCCCTCAAGAATGAGACGATCTTCTTGTTTAAACTTGTTCACATTCCAAAGATTAATGGAGGCGCTATCTTCCTTATAACAATCTTTGTAGTAGGAAATAATCTGCTGATAACTCAATGGCACAATTCCATTTATTGATGATCCCAAGACAAATTAGACACAATACGGCAAGGCTCGCAGCGAAAGTGAAACATGTCTAAAAGTGGTTCATCTAGCTTCCAATCTTCAGCGCCGCAGCTTGGGCAGGGGCGAGATAACTCTGCTTGCAATGATTCGCCGCCCACACGGTATAAGTAATAATAAGTGGGGATATTAGTTAGATATTCTATCCGGCCACGTAAATCCCAACCGCGTCTAAACAGGTCACTGTCCGTCCGAGTTATCTCATCCAAAGCTGCAAACTCTGCTTTAGTGGCTGCGGCCATTTGCAGTTCATCGCATGCTTGCCATTCTGTTTGCCATTTTATGATGCGCTTATGATCGCCATTGAAAGTAGCAGGCAGTTGATAAAGAGGGATCGGTAATAGATTGTCACCATTACGCAGTGGCGAACACATGTGCACATAACTGGTATACAGCAGTTGCCATGAAGGCGTGTCGGTATTGCTAGCTTCTGAATTAATGTCTTGGCCGATAAACTTTTCTCTAGGGGCCAATAGTTTGGCTGCGGTTAAGCCTGCTAAGGTCACTTTTACCCATGGGCTACTGTGACGGTTTGCTAAGCTGGTTTTTTCAGGTAGCAGCAGACGAACTCTAAATTCACCATCATTAAATGCTACCGCAAATTCACGTCCTAAAATTTGTCCATTAGCTCGTAAGGCTTCAAGAAAAGCGTTAATGGCTTTCTCTACCGTCTCAATCGTCGTATCGGCAAAACATTCAAAGCGTAGTTCGGTGACAAACATCTATTGGTCAGCCTTATTATTGATTATGTTGCTTTGAGCCATATTATTTTGTGCTTGGTGCTCTAACTCAGTAACTCGTTGGGTTAGCTGAGCAATGTGTTGCTGTAGGGTTATAACCTGTTGGATCACTTGAGCAAGATCGGGTTGGTCATGTGATGGGACGTCGGCTATTGATGGAATGTCTGCTAATTCCGGTAAATGTTGCCACTCAGATTTAGGCAATGCCTTAAATTGTTGTAAACCTTGGATAAGGGTAGGCATTGGGATGCTATTGCCTAAACGGCTTTTTATCAGGGCCAAGCTGGGCGTATGCCCATTGTTAGCAATCGATTTTGCTGCGGCAAGCACTTGTTCAATTGGACTCATTGTTGGTTTAATTCCTTAATTCCATATAGTGAGATTAACTAATTCTTGTTGAGTTAAAACATAAAGCTATATAAATCAGTGCATTATTTTATGGCACGATTTTGGCTTAAAGGATCTGTAAATACAATGTGGATTTTATTTTAACAAAAAGGATGCAACATGAAATTAAAACTTATCGCAGCGGCATTAATTGGCGCGACATCACTAGGATTAAGTGGTTGTGTTATCAGTGTCGGTGACCATGAATCGGGTAAAAGTGCTGATTATTGGCAAGTGCAACAAGATAAAAATCGTGACTTGTTGAGCAAATTGTCTATGGGAATGAGCAGTGATCAAGTGACAACTTTAATGGGAACTGCTGATTTTAGTGAAGCTTATACTAAGTCGACTCAAAATAATGCAGAACAATCCATCAAAGTGTTGTTTTATCGTACCCAATGGGCTTAAGGAGATGGTAAAACAACCAAAGATGAATGCACGCCAATTGTGTTCAGAGATGACGTCTTAGTGGGCTGGGGCGACACAGCCTATAGACAACACTAATTGCCGAGTGACGTTATCAGACATTAAGCGTTAATTACAATTTAGCTCGCATCATCACGTCCAATTGGTCAATCACTTCTGACCATTGGGCGTCTTCTAATAATGCCTCTTTTAAAAATGCTTTTTGACCTGGATTCCAGCAATCAGCATCAATAATCAATGTGTGTTTAGCAAGTTTGTTTTGGATAACAAAGTCGTCGATTCCCTCTTGATCATGAGGTAACCCTAATTGCTTAAATAAGTGACTTAAATCATTTGATGTAGTGTCCATTTGACGCATTCCTTGTGATGGTTAGATAAACAATTTTAGTATCCGTCTTGATGAGATAAATAGCAAACAACTGACACTCACTGCCGCTAAAAAGTAAAATGGGTAAACAAAACTTGTACAATGTTTCAAACTTGTTAAGTTAAGTTTAGCGAGTTAATCAACAAGGAATAATAATGGACAATAACACCTTGGAAACTTTACGTGCAGTGTATTTGACGGCAGAAGACTTACGAGTGGCGGCTTCAATACTTTATAACGCTTATCATGATGACCCCTATTTTATCGAAGTACTTGGCCAACATGACAATCAACAATATGAACAAAAACTTCGAGCTGCGATTCGTGAAGAGTTAAACGAGTTATGGCAACAAGAACAACCTTTAATTGGCCTATTTGACGGCGACCGTTTAATCGGGGTTGCCTGTGTGATCACGCAACAAGTGCCTTTGGGGGAGGGGCGTTATTGGCATTGGCGTTTTAAAATGATGCTGGGAACAGGATGGAAATCAACTCAAGGATTAATGCAAAAAGAAACCTGCATTTTAGAACATCTTCCTTCGCAAAAATGCGGGGTTTTACAATTTATTGCGTTATCCCCCAATGAACAGCACAAAGGCTATGGTGCCAGATTAATTCAAGCGGTATTGAGTTGGTGTGATGAGCAACCTGGGCTTGATGGCATCGGGGTATTTGTGAGTAATCCTTCGCACCATCAGGCGTTCGTTAAACAAGAGTTTACCAGCATTGCCACTGTTAGTATTGGCAATGTTGACGGCGAAATATTGTTTTACAGCAAGGCCTAGCGCCTAAACTGAGAATAATCTAACCCTAACAGAGCATGCCATTAGCGAGTTGTTAATAAGGAGTGAGTAATGGAACCTAAGCGTTATTCTTCATTTGCAGAGTTTTATCCATTTTATCTGTCGCAACATCAAGATCCCGTTTGTCGAAGACTGCATTACATTGGCAGTAGCATTATTTTAGTGATCATTATTAACACTTTGATTAACCAACATTGGTGGCAGTTATTATGGTTGCCGGTAGTAGGTTATGGTTTTGCATGGTTAGGGCATTTTATATTTGAAAAAAATCGCCCCGCAACATTCACTTATCCGCTATACAGCTTATGGGCAGATTGGGTAATGTTTGGCCAAATGATAAGGCGTTTATGGCGCAAATAACCCTGGAAGTATTAACTTGCTCACGCTTTTGTAAGCAATATCCTACAAGTGTGTAAGGGATCTTATCTAAAGCTGTCAGTGTTTAACGTTGTAAATTGTTTTTAACCCTTTAAAATCAGCTGTTTACACTGTTTTAACGTTTTGCAGACATGTGGGATGTTTATTTAAATGGAGTTGAGTGACTTTTATCGGCGTTTATTTTGGCTAGAATGTAGTTATCGAAAGCGGGTCATCAGTTGGTTTTCTTAGGATGAGAAATAAGACTAATGATGCTTAAGAATATTAAGGATGATACTAGGACACGCTCACGGATTAGGGCATAAGCTCGGCAAATGGATAGCCGAATCAAGGATGGGTGAAGACAGTAAATAGTCGACACAAGGACAAAAAGGATAAAGCTGCAGGATGCAGCTGGGAAAATTCAACGGATTGAATAGATTTATCGCTCAGCCAATGGATAGGCTGTTCAACGGAATGAAACTCATGCGTTTATTTGCGTTACACAAATAGACAAGGAAATGAGAACAGGGAAAAGGACTGCAGGAAGCATGTTTACATGGATGGTGCAGGGAGCAAACTTTCAGCCGGATTGCTGACAAAAGTGTTAACGGGCACAACCTTATAACTTAAGGTTGTGCCTTTTTGCTTTCTGGCGTAAAAATTTCTGGAATTTGAGTTGTGCGATTGCAGTCGCAAAAAGAGCTTAAGCAAGCTTGATAAACTACTAACTCATTTTGCTACATGCCATGTTTGAGCCAACGATCCTAACATCAGCGAACCCTTACTGATTTTACTAAAATCGTGGTGAATACATTTTACTTCACGATATGTTTTGCTAAGCCTTCGGTGTGTTAATCGACACTAACGCTAATACAGTTGTGAGTAGATCATGTTATGTTCTAACGCTAAAATATCGATGTTACTGCCCCGCCAATTTCAGCCTGAAGCTTTATTAAGTACAATACTTTATATAGTCGTATCTGGCTGGTTAGAAATCGATTTATAAAAATAATGATGGTTCATTTTCTATAATTTAAATCGTCCAGCTGCAAATCGTTGTGTAAGGTAAATTCACAAAATAAAGCCGCTTTTTTAGGTATTGATGAATATTATATTTTGCCGCCCATGTTAGGAATTAGTTTATGACAAAGATACTCAAAACAGGCATTGTTGGTTACGGCTATGCCGCAAAAACGTTTCATGCACCATTGATTAAGGCTGTACCGGGCCTGCAACTCGCCGCAATATCCTCCAGCAATCCGGCAAAGGTGCATATAGACCAACCTGATTTGCCTGTGTACTCATCCCCCGAAGAGTTATTTTCCTGTGCTGATATCGATTTGGTGGTTATTCCAACTCCCAACGAGACGCATTTTCCACTAGCGGCAGCAGCGCTAGCTGCCGGAAAGCACGTCGTCTTGGATAAGCCGTTCACCCTCACTACCGATGAAGGTAAAGAGCTTATTAAGCTCGCTCAGCAATGTGATCGACAGCTATCAGTATTTCATAATCGCCGTTGGGATTCCGATTTTCTGACGTTACAGAAGGTGCTGCGGGAAGGTTCACTAGGCCGTGTGACACATTTTGAATCACACTTTGACCGCTATAGGCCTGAAGTTCAAACGCGCTGGCGTGAGTCGGCAGCTCTAGGCGGAGGTTTGTGGTTTGACTTGGGCTCGCATTTACTCGATCAGGCACTGCAGTTGTTCGGTACACCAAAAACAATGTGGTTAGACCTTGCCCAACAACGTGATGGAGCAGTCGCAGACGACTGGTTTCATGCTGTGCTGAGATATGACGAAATGCGGGTAATTCTTCATGGTAGTGCATTGGTTGCTAACTCTGGCCCACGTATGACCGTGCATGGCACTAGTGGCAGTTTTACTAAGTTTGGTCTTGATACGCAGGAAAATGCGCTTAAGTCAGGTCAGCAACCTGGAATTCCGGGGTGGGGGAACGATCCACTTTCTTGCAAATTATCGCTGAAACACAAAGACGCGATTATCGAGCAAGACATCATAACGACTCCAGGTAATTACCAAGCATATTATGAAGGCATCCGCGATGCGATTTGTCTTGGGAGCCCAAATCCAGTAACAGCAGAGCAGGCTCTTTTGGTCATGAGACTTATTGAACTCGGCATTGACAGTGCTCAAGAAGGTCGTAAGTTGTTAGTGTCTGAACGATAAGCACATACCCTAGTCCATTTATTGTTAATCGAGCAAGAATGTTTGCTTGATTAACAATTAACTTATGTTCTGTAATGAAGTCATAGTCGATAAGCTTTATTTATACTTTTCAATGAGTCGCTATTTAACTCTTGTTTAAGTTAAAGTCATAAAAGTAAGCATTAAGTGTTAAATCAGTAAGCGCTTGTGGTTGTGTTACGTGTAAAGGTTAAATATTACTCTTACTCAAAAGTGACATCGCGTGGACTATTGGGCGAATTAACATGTTATTAGGTATTGACGGCTGATAACAAATGCAGCGCATCTCAATGTTTATCGCCAGAATGGTTCAATACAAAAACTCTCAACAATAGCTCTATTCAATGTAATTAACAGATATGCCACTAAGCTGAACTTTTTCAGATTACGTCAATTAAGATCAAACCGAATTTGCTAGTTCGCGTCGGAATTTGAGCTGTTTGTTAGTTGCCGATGTTTATCTAATGTTAATAGTTAACTTGGCGCTTACCTTTTCTGCCTGACGCTTTGTGAGATATATCTCACAAAGCATGTGAGCCAAATCACTTAATTATGGGGTGGCATTTCTCCATGGTGCTCAACTAATTGATTTAACTGATTATTTTATTTTGTGTTATCTGTGAGATATTTTAATCATTTAGAGGTACCTGTTTACGTAGCGGTAAATGAATTATTATTTATCTCGTTCCTAGGACGGGAACATTACAAGGTAGTAAAGAGGTCTTGGAAGACCATAAGTATATGGAAATAACGGACGATATTGAGTTTCAGGATGAAACGTTAAGCTTGCTCAATGGACGCAATAGCGGATTAAGCAAGTTTTATAACATTATCAGGATGATAGTGTGCAATGGATGCAAGATTCTACGCAAATGATTTGCGACAGGATACGTTAAGAATTTCATGGATGATATAAGGACACGCTCAGGATAGAGCAGGCTCGGTAAAAGGATAATCGAGTAAGAGGGAAAGTACTTAATTGTACAAGGAACATCAAGGATTGAACAAGGATAGAGCAGGAAGCAAGCGATACGCATGGATGGTGCAGGGAGCACATTTATAGCTGGAAAGCTTAACAAGAGATAAAGAGGCCGCGACAGTTACTGTCGCGGCCTTTCTTTTGGCTTTTTTTCAGTATCGGTGGAACTAATGGTGTTTATGTTGTCAAATTGTAAAGTGCCTATGTGCAGGGTTTGAGTACTTCATTTGAGTACTTCATTTGAGTACTTCATTTGAGTACCTCATTTAAGTACACAACATCTAACTCACCATTGTATAAGGAGATAGCATGAAAGGGTTTAAAGTTGCACTATTGGTTGGTTTTTCATTCGTTTGCTATAACGCCAATGCAGTCGTGAGCGAAGAACAACAACAATGGGTTAAGCAAGCGTTCAGCGATCTCAATAGTAATAATGACGGTACCAAGGTGCTTTGGCAGTATTCACAGCAAACGGTGATGCCCGACATGACACGTATTGAACAATTCAATGCATCCTTACCTGAAACTGAACGTTGGAGTTTGGTGTCTGAAAATGGTGATACTCCTGGTAAAAAGCGCTTAACTGAATACCGAGAGCGTCAACAAGATCTTGTCCCGTCCTGAGATAAGTTGACACATTGGAGACTTATCTATGAAACCTTCAGTATCAATCAATATAAAACGTACTCAACGAGATTACACGTTAGGCTTTAAATTAGCGGTTGTTAGTCAAGTA